>CAMWKY010000203.1 GCA_947174965.1 uncultured Ruminococcus sp.
CCCTCTGGGGGTGGGATGATGAGACAGTCATGATGTTGATTTTTTTTTTTTAAAAAAAAAAAAAACAAAACAAAAAAAATCCACTCGCATGTAAAAAACTGATAAAGAAAATTAACAAAAAAATATTGTTGAAAGTGTACTGTGTGTCCAAAAAATATTAAGGAATGATACAAAGCATTGACTTTATTGAAAAAATATTGTATATTGTTATTACGGAAGCAACATACCTGCATATTTGAAGTTTGAGAAAATTGTTTTTATAATTGCTCAGACAACAAGGGCAAGGACAATTGTCATGTATGATTTGAGTTGTATAATTTCAGTCAGTCTCAATTTCAATCATGTTTAACCTGCAAATTTAGGTAGTTGCTGTATCATTATTAACTTTTTTTAAAGATATTATGCTTCTGGTTTTAGGCATAATACATATTTTAAGGAGGAAAAACCGATGAACAAATTAAAAAAGACTTTAGCATTAGTTGCTGCTCTTTCTATGACAGTTACAGCTTTTGCAAGCTGTGGAGATGACCCTTCAAGCAGCACACCATCTTCTTCAACAACTGAATCTTCAAAAACAGATGATTCATCAGATGTTGAATCTTCAGGCAGTGATGAATCAAGCGAAGAATCTTCACAGGCTCCACAGGAATCATCAGGCGAAGTTGATGCTTCTGTAGGACAGGGCGGTGAAACACTCACAATCGCAGCTTGGAATGCTGACGACGTTCCTTACCTCATTGCACAGTGGAAAGGCATTGACTATTCTTCAGAAGATGCTCGTAAGGCACTCGTTGCTGACCTCGAAGCTGACAAGGTTGACGGCGTTCACTTCATTTCATTCGGTGTTGGCGGTGGTAAAGCTGCTGAAAACTATGACCAGCTCTTTAAAGACGGCGGTGACCTCGACGTTTACTTCTGCGAAGCTGACTGGGCATTGAAGTATATCAACGATGACAGCAAGACAATGGACCTTACTAAACTCGGTCTTGGTGATGCAGACTTCTCAAACATCTATGGTTATACAGATACAATCGGTATGTCTGAATCAGGCGTTCGTAAGGGTATTTCATGGCAGGCAGCAGCAGGCGGTTTCGCATACAGAGCTGACCTCGCAGAAGAATATCTCGGAGCTAAGACACCTGAAGATATGCAGAAAGAAGTAGCAAACTGGGACAAGTTCGTTGCTGCTGCACAGAAAGTTAGCGAAGCTTCAAGCGGTTCAGTTGCTCTTGCTGACTCACTCGGTGGTCTCTGGCAGGCATATGCTTGTGGACGTACATCACCATGGGTTGTTGACGGCGTTCTTACAATCGACAGCTTCTGCGAAGACTTTGCTACAACAGCTAAGACTCTCTGGGATTGCAACGGCGTTTCACACGAAAATCAGTGGGATGACACATGGAAGACAGCAGGTCTTACAGGAAACACAATGGGTTACTTCGTATCAACATGGGGCTTCGGCGGATTCTTCCTCGATGCTGCTGGCGGCGTAGGCGGAGACCAGTACGGCAAGTGGGCTCTCTGCGAAGGACCAACACCATTCTACTGGGGCGGTACATGGATTGTTGTTAACCCAGATACAGACAATGGTAACGAAGCTCGTGACTTCATCATCTCTGCTACATCTGATGAAGCAGCTATGACAGAATACGCTAAGACAAAGCCTGAATATGTAAACAACAAGAAGGTTATGGATGACCTTATCGCTGCTAACACAGTATTCAATGAAGGTGTTACAGGCAACTTTGTTGACAACCAGAACATCTATGCTTCACTTGCTGACGTTGCTAAGCAGATTGACTTCAATGGTCTTATCACACCTTATGACGCTAAGGTTAAAGAGGACTTCATCACAGCTGTTAAGGAAGAACTCTGTCAGGGTGGCAAGTCATGGGACGACACAAAGACAAGATTTGAAGATGATGTTCTCGAACACATCACAGACATCACAGTTGAATAATTCAACATTGGGTTTAGTCAGAACAACTAAAAATATTTATACCTATGGGGTACTTTTGTACTCCATAGGTGTATATTTGTTTATCAATAAAATTCCGAGAGGGTGTGTGTAATGGCATCAGCTGCACAGAGACGTATTAAATCAATCAGCTATGCGAGATATGGCTACATCTTTATTGTGCCGTTTTTTCTTGTTTATTTCTTTTTCCAATTATGGCCACTTATAAACACATTTATTGTCAGCTTTCACGGCAACGGCAATGATATAGAAAGTTTTGTAGGATTTGACAACTACAAGGTTCTTTTGTTTGGTGGTGACAGACGTGCAGACGTTATTCATGGTAAATTTGTACGTGCATTAGGCAATACTGTAATTCTCTGGATAGGCAACTTCGTTCCCCAGATTGCTTTATCACTTTCACTTGCAGTATGGTTTACTGAAGCAAACCTTAAAATTCCGGGCAAGGAATTTTTCAAAATCGTTATGTATCTTCCGAATATCATCACAGCAGCATCAGTTGCAGTTCTTTTCCTCCAGATTTGTGGTCAGTCAGACACTGTTCCAGGTTCTTTGAATATGCTTTTACATAAGATTGGTATCGTTTCAAGAGATGCCGCATCAGGAAAATATGATGTTATTCAGTTTGTTGAGGGTACAACACAATCACGTATCGTTGTAATGTTTATCCAGACATGGCTCTGGTTCGGTAATACAATGATTATGCTTATGTCAGGTATTCAGGGTATCAACCCATCACTTTTTGAGGCTGCAAGCATTGACGGTGCTACAGCAGGACAGGTATTCCTTAAGATTACACTTCCGCTTCTTGCACCTATCATGTCTTACACACTCGTTACATCTATGATTGGTGGTCTTCAGATGTTCGATATTCCTTACCTTTTCCATACCGGACAAACGGTAAATGAAGACCTTAAAACAATTGCCGCACTTATTTATGAGTATTTCCATGCTCAGGCAAGTGAAAATAAAATGGGCTATGCAGGTGCTGCATCTGTTCTTCTTTTCATAATCACTCTCATTCTTGGCTGTATCGCATTCTATATGACACAGGATAAAGATGCTGCAAGAAAGAAGAAAGAAAGAAAGAAGCTCGCTAAACAGCTTAAAATGGAAAGTAAACAGTTTGGAGGTTTTTCAATATGAGTAAAATGAGTTCAGTTTATGGAGAACCAAAAGACAGTTATTCAGCACAGCTTAAAACGAAATCAACTATTCTTACTATTTGGTTTATCTTCCTTACAGTTGTCTGCCTTCTCCCTATTTATATTCTTCTTATAAACTCCACACATTCACACGCAGAAATTGCAACAGGTCTTAAAATGCTTCCCGGAAGTCATTTTATGACAAACTTCAAGGAAGTTAACTCAAACGCAGATTTTAAACTTGCTTATAATGCTTTTCATGGCTATAAAAACAGTCTCTTTATAACTGTCTGCTCAACAGCACTTACTGTTTTCTTCTCAGCACTTACTGCATATGGTATGCACGTTTATGATTTCAAGCTTAAAGATATTTCCTATACAGTTGTACTTCTTGTCATGATGATTCCTATGCAGGTAACATCAGCAGGTTTCGTATCTTTCATGGCAGACCTTCACCTTACAAATACATACTGGCCTCTTATCTTGCCAGCTGTAGCTGCTCCGGCAGTTGTATACTTCATGCGTTCATATATGCAGTCATCATTCTCACTTGCAATTGTAGAAGCTGCTCGTATTGATGGTTGCAGCGAGTTCAGAACATTCGTTTCTATCGCTATTCCTATGATGAAGCCAGCTATTGCTGTACAGGCAATCTTCGCTTTCATTGCATCATGGAACAACTTCTATACACCTAACATGATTCTTATTAGTGTAAAGCTTAAACAGAAAACACTTCCTATGATGGTTTCTGCACTTCAGGCTTCTGATAAGCTTACAGACTTAGGTGCTATCTACTTCGCTATCGCACTTAGTATCATTCCAATCATTATTGCATATGTTTTCCTTTCAAAGTTCATCATTGCAGGTGTTGCACTTGGTGGTGTAAAGGAATAATTTCACAGATTACAGCGTACTTCGGTACGCTGTTTTTTTTTGCATAAAATTCCGTTCTGTTGAATATGATTTAGTGAAAGGGGAGTTTTTCAGATGCAGGAATGTACAAGCTATAGAGTTATTGCAGATTATCTGCCCGAAAAAATAAGAAATGCAATGCTGAAAGTAAATCAGAATCAGCAGGAAAAAATCAGCGAAATCAGACTTTTCAGCGGACGAGCCATAGCATATATTTATCCCGATAGAATTGCATATCTCACGACAAACGGCTTGACCGCAAGTTTCAGAAATTCAGCAGTTATTTCTGCTGACTGCAACGATATTTCAAGAACTGTTGATTCTTTGGCGCATTATTCAATCCACAGCTGTACACGTGAACTGAAACAGGGATTTTTTGTTCTCAAAAACGGCGTAAGAGTGGGTATTTCGGGGATTTATTCGTCAAATGGCGTCATTACAGAAATAACAGGACTGAATTTTCGTATCGCAAGAAATGTTATCGGAAGTGCGGAACAGATTTTCGACTTGATTTTTCCTGAAAATGCAGGAGTACTTATATG
>CAMWKY010000204.1 GCA_947174965.1 uncultured Ruminococcus sp.
TGTTTAAAGTATCGGATTGCACAATTTTACGTAGTATACAAAAAAGTCTTTGACAAATCATTGATTTTGTGATATAATGTATATTAGAGTTACGATATTATCGGATATTAAACAAAATCTTGTATATCTGAGAACAGGCTACTAAATAATGGAGGGAATATTATGTCTAAAATAATTGCTGTAACATCAGGTAAAGGCGGTACAGGTAAATCAACAGTATGTTCAGGTCTTGGATATACACTTGCTAAACAGGGACACAGAACATTGCTTATAGAACTTGACTTTGGTCTTAGATGCCTTGATATTATTTTTGGTATTGAAAAGAAAATAGAATATGATTTGGGAGATGTTCTCAACGGCAGAAAACAGCCCCTTGATGCAGTTACACAAGTTCCGATGGCTGCTAATCTGAATCTTCTTTGTGCGCCGAAAACTCTTACACACGTAACAGCTGAACAGATTGTAGATATATGCCGTTCTGTAAAAAAATATTTCGACTATATAATTATAGATACAGGAGCAGGTATCAACTCTCATGTATTTGATATTGTGGAGCAGGCTAACCTTATTCTGATTATTTCCACTCCCGACCCTGTATGTATAAGAGATGCAAGTCTTATGTCAGATGAGTTCTATAACAGAGGAAATAAAAGTCAGCGTCTTATAATCAACAAAATCAGCAAAAAGGTTATAGGTGATGCACTTGTCAATAATCTTGATGAAATTATCGACAGAATAGGCGTTCAGCTTATAGGTGTAATTCCGGACGATTTCAAAATGACTGTTGCAACAGGAAAAGGAAATCCTATTCCTACTGATTCAGCTGCATTGAAAGCGTTTGATGCAATATCAAAACGACTTGTGGGTGATTTTGTTCCGCTTACAGTCAAAACTTCATAACAACCAATATATCCGCAGTGAAGCGGGGAAAGGACAGATAAAATGAAAATCGCAATAATTGCTCATGATGCAAAAAAAGAACTTATGGTTCAGTTCTGTAGTGCATACTGCGGAATATTATCGAAACATTCACTTATTGCTACAAATATTACGGGCAGACAGGTTTCAGAAGCAACAGGTCTTCCAATCAGATGTTATCTTAGCGGAGAGGGTGGAGCAGAACAGATTTTAGCACTTCTCTCATGCAATGAAGTTGATGTTCTTTTATTTTTCAAAGACCCTATCAATCCAAATGCAAGCAGTGCAAATGACATGAACCTGCTCAGACTTTGTGATGTGCATAATGTTCCTGTCGCTACAAACATAGCTACGGCAGAAGCACTCATTCTTGCATTGGAAAGAGGCGACCTTGACTGGAGACAGGCAGGAAATATTTCCATTTAAGGAGAGTAATACCGCATTATGCTTTATTGTCCCTTATGAAAAGGGACAATTTTCATCTTTATTAAAAAAGAAAGGTTGATATTATGGCTTTAGATATTAAACGACCAAACGGAACAGAAGATATTCTTCCAAAGGATATTTACAAATGGTATACTGTTGAAAAAATTGCCCGTGAAGTTGCCGAAACATATGGTTTCAGCGAAATAAGAATACCTACTTTTGAAAGCACAAACTTATTTCAGCGTTCTGTTGGTGAAACCACTGATGTAGTACAGAAAGAAATGTACACGGTAAAAGCAAAGGAATCTGAATTTACACTTCGTCCGGAGGGTACAGCAGGAACTATAAGAGCATTGTTGCAGAACGGTTTGCTTAACGAAGCACTTCCGCAGAGAGTGTTCTATATGCTTTCATGTTTCCGTCACGAACGTCCGCAGGCTGGCAGATTGAGAGAATTTCATCAGTTCGGACTTGAAATGGCTGGCAGTGCATCTCCTTCGGCTGATGCAGAAGTTATTTCTCTTGCAAAGTCAATACTTGATAAGCTTGAAATAAAGAATATTGAACTTTATATAAATTCAATAGGCTGTCCGGTATGCCGTGCAAAGTATCATGAAGCACTAAGAAATTACTTTGAATCACGCAAAGATGATTTATGCGACACCTGTAAGGACAGACTTGTCAAGAATCCTATGAGAATACTTGACTGCAAAAGTGAAATCTGTCAGGAAATCGGCAAAGATGCTCCGATTATTCTTGATTATCTCTGCGACGAATGTAGCAATCACTTTGAAACGCTTAAAAAGTACCTTACAAGCATGGAGATTGAGTATAAGGTTAATCCCCGAATTGTGCGTGGTCTTGATTACTACACAAAAACAGTATTTGAGTTTGTTACAACTGAAATCGGCGCACAAGGTACTGTATGTGGTGGCGGTCGTTATGACGGTCTTATTGAACAGCTTGGCGGTCAGAAAATCCCCGCACTTGGTTTTGCTATGGGAATTGAACGTCTGCTTATTGTAATGGACAAGCAGAACTGCGACTATATTCAGCCGAAAACTTGTGATGTTTACTTTGCAACTATGGGTGATGACGCACTTAATCAAGCAATGATTCTTTCTCAACAGTTACGTAAAGACGGTATAGTTGCCGAATTTGACGTAATGGGCAGAGGTATTAAAGCACAAATGAAATATGCAAATAAGATAGGTGCATTGTTTACAATCGTTATCGGCGATAATGAACTTGAAAATAATATTGTTAAGGTTAAAGATATGGAAACAGGTGCAGAGACATCAATCTGCATTAATGATAAGTTCAAAAATTCATTTACTGATATTTATCTTGATAAAGTTCTTAACAAAATGGACGAAGATGATAACAGCGATTTGTTGTTTTCGTTCTTAGGAGGAGAAGATAATGGCTGATAGTATGAAAGGTTTAAAGAGAACACATTATTGCGGAGATGTTACAGAAATCGGACAGGAAGTTGTTGTAGGTGGATTTGTTGAGCATATCCGAAACAAAGGCGGTGTAATATTCATTGTCCTGCGTGACAGAACAGGAGTTGTCCAGCTTACTTTCAATGACCAGTCAGACCCGGCAATATTTGAAAAAGCATCTTCATGCAAAAGCGAATATGTATTAATGGCAAAAGGTGAAGTAATGGGTCGTGAAATTGTCGAGGGCAAGAACGACAAGCAGAAAACAGGTCATGTTGAAATATTCGTAAATGATTTGCGTATACTTTCAAAGGCACAGACTACGCCGTTTGAAATTACAAACGAAACAAAGGTAAATGAGGAACTCCGTTTAAAGTACCGTTATCTTGATTTGAGACGTTCACCGTTACAGCAGAATTTAATCATGCGTCATAATATAGCAAGAGTTACAAGAGAGTATTTTTATGAAAACGGATTTCTTGAAATTGAAACTCCTATGATGATGAAGTCAACACCTGAAGGCGCAAGAGACTATCTCATACCGTCAAGAGTACATCAGGGCAAATTTTATGCACTTCCTCAGTCTCCGCAGATTTATAAACAGCTTCTTATGATTGCAGGATATGACCGATATATACAGCTTGCACGCTGTTTCAGAGATGAGGATTTGCGTGCAGACAGACAGCCTGAATTTACACAGATTGACCTTGAAATGTCATTTGTTGATGCAGAGGATATTCAGGAATGTGTTGAGGGATTTATCCAGCGTGTATTCAGAGAGGTAATAAATGTTGACATACCTTTACCGCTTCCGAGAATTACTTTTGCTGATGCTATGAATCGTTTCGGCTCTGATAAACCTGATACACGCTTCGGCTTTGAAATTCAGGATATTACAGATGCAGTTCGTGACATAGATTTTGTTGTATTTAGAAATGCAATAGAGGAGGGCGGTTCTGTCCGTGCAATCAATGTAAAGAACGGAGCAGGAACATACACAAGAAAAGAAATAGACAAGCTTATTGAACACGCAAAAGGTATTGGGGCAAAAGGTCTTGCGTATATCCGCTGGGCAGGTGAGCCGAATTGCAGTTTCAAGAAATTCCTGAAAGACGGCGAACTTGAAACTATCTGCAATTCAGTCGGAGCAGAGGAAGGTGACCTGATTCTTATATGTGCAGACAAAACAAAGACTGTTCTTTCAACTCTTGGTGCAATCCGTCTCATATGCGGAAAAAGACTTGATGTTATTGATGAAAACAAGTACAATTTCCTCTGGATTACTGAAATGCCGTTCTTTGAATTTGACGAAGAAAACAATACATGGATTGCCGCACATCACCCATTCACAATGCCTATGGAGGAATGTATTGAATACCTTGATACAGACCATGCAAATGTATGTGCAAAAGCCTGGGATTTGGTTCTCAACGGTACAGAACTTTCAAGCGGTTCTATGCGTATCACTGATTTTGAGTTACAGCAGAGAATGTTTGAGGCTCTTGGCATGACAGATGAAGAAATACAGGCAAAATTCGGATTCCTTGTTGATGCTTACCGCTATGCAGCTCCTCCGCATGGTGGTATGGGTATCGGACTTGACCGTCTTGCTATGATTATGTGCAAGGCTGACAGTCTGCGTGATGTTACAGCATTTCCGAAAGTACAGAATGCAAGCGAACTTATGTCGGAATGTCCGTCTACAGTCGATAAATCAAGCCTTGATGTGCTTGGTATAAGCGTTATAGAAAAAGAATCAGATTAAAAT
>CAMWKY010000205.1 GCA_947174965.1 uncultured Ruminococcus sp.
CAACAACAGAAACATCAACAACAACAACAGAGACTTCAACAACAGAAACATCAACTACAACAACAGAGACTTCAACAACAACAGAAACATCAACAACTATAACAACTGAAACTACAACTAATTACATTGATGGCGGTTCAAATACAAGAACTACTTCAACTACAACTGCAACAGCTTATCCAGGAAACAGCACAAATACTACAACTACAACAACCAGAACAACAACTACAACAACTACAACAACTACTACAAAAACAACAACTAATCCATATGCTTCTCCTAAGACTGGCGTTGCTGATATGAGTATGGCAATATTACTTATGGCTATTGCTACAGGTACTGCTTTCATTTCAGGCTCAAAGAAAAAAGATGACCAGTAATTAAAAAATTCCCCTCTCACTCACGTGGGAGGGATTTTTTTGCTTGACTAAATATTTAATATATGATATAATTTAACCAGAAAGCGAGGTGGATTATGAGTAAGATTCTTTTGATTGAAGATGATGAAACACTCAATAAGAATATTGCACTTGCACTTGAACTTGAGGGGTATGATGTAGTTAAAACTAAAAGTATACAAAATGCGGAGGAACTTTTCAGAGATGTTGATTTGATTATACTTGATGTTTTGCTTCCTGACGGAAACGGCAAGCAGTTTTGCAGAAAAATCCGTGAATCTTCGCAGATACCTGTAATTTTTCTTACATCATGTGATGATGAGTCCGACATTGTAGAAGGACTTGACATGGGCGGAGATGATTATATTACAAAGCCGTTCCGACTTCGTGAACTTCTTTCACGGATAAAAGCGAATTTACGAAGAATACCTGTTGTACCTGAAATGGAGCTGACAGCCGTCGAAAGTAAACTGCTTAATTATCTTAAAATAAATTGCGGACAGTATCTTACAAGGGAGCAGATTCTTGAATATCTATGGGACTGCAAAGGCATTTTTGTAAACGACAATACACTGTCAGTAAATATAAGCCGACTGCGTGAAAAACTGAAAAAATCGGGAGGCGGACAGATTGTTACAAAAAGAGGATTAGGCTATAAATGGATAGAATAGATAAATTTGTAAATAACCATTCACCTAAAAGAATAGTGATTGCTTTTCTTGTGATTATGGTATTTTCAGTTGTTTTGAGTTTTGTTTTATCGGGAAAAATTGCTGATTTTGTTGCACATGAACAGCTTATGTCATATCTTTCGGAGATTGAGAACGAAAAAGCAAATCAGTATGGGTTTAGTTCTGATATGTCGCTAAGACTTATTCCGATATGGATAAAAGTCCGCAATATTTCTTTTTTTATGATACTTTCAGCTATGGTACTGTGTTCTTTTTTGTGGACGTTTTTTTCAATTCATGAAGTTTTCAGTATTTATGATAAGCTTGAATTGTTGAGCAGTGAGTGTATAAAATCCGCAGATAAGCTTGATAATATGGTAAATCTGCATGGCGAAGCGACAGGGTGTGTCCGCAGAATTTCGGAGAGTGCGAGACTTCTTGCAAGCCGAATGACATATCTTGATAATTGTATTGAATATGAGAGAAATTATATCAGTCTGTTTTTCGGCGACTTTTCACATCAGATAAAGACGGCACTTGCTGTAGTTCGTCTTAATATGGATATGCTTGCTGAAACGGAAAAGCTTCCGCCTGAATATTGTGAGCAGTTGAGCGACGAGATACAGCTTAATCTTGATTCAATGGAAAATCTTGTTGTTCAGGCAATCAAAATAGCACGTCTTGAATCGCAGGCAATTGAATATGATATGCAGGAACTTGATTTGTCCGATACGTGCAGAACGGCATTGAAACGCATAGCATCTGTTCTAAGGGATAAACAAATCAGGACAGAAGTAAATTTTCAGCAGGGTATAAAATTAAAGCACGATAAAGGTTGGCTTTGTGAAGCAATTGAGAATGTACTGAAAAATTCGGCAGACCATTCAGACTGCACGGCAATTTCTGTTGAAACAGAAGAAAATCCCATAATGATAAAGCTGTCTGTTACTGATAACGGAAAGGGCATACCACAAAAAGAAATACCGCATCTGTTTGAAAAGTTTGCTAAAAAATCAAGGGATATTACAATGAAAAGCGCAGGTATGGGAATGTCGATTGCGCAGAAGATAGTCCGCAGTCACGGAGGAGAAATTATAGTTTATTCGACAATCGGCAAAGGAACACGGTTTGAGTTTGTTTTTGTCAAAATTTAAACTTAATTAAAAATTAAGATTTTGTCACTTTCATGTAAGATTACTGTTATATAATCATATCAGAAAATAAAGGGAGGTCTGATTATGGGCGACGTAATCATAAAAGTGGAAAATCTTATGAAACAGTACGGAACAGGCGAAAATGCTTTTCTTGCACTGAATGATATAAGCTTTGAGGTAAATACAGGGGAATTTATTGCAGTAACAGGCGAAAGCGGAAGCGGAAAAACAACACTTCTGAACTGTATCGGCTCACTGCATACATCAACAAGCGGAAAAATTATTGTTGACGGTATGGACATAACAAAACAGAATGACAGCGAACTGTCGGTGTACAGACGCAGAAAAATCGGTTTCATTTTTCAGTCGTACAATCTTATTCCCGTGCTTAATATTGAGGAAAATATTGTACTGCCGATTAATCTTGACAATGCCGAACCTGATATGGATTACTTAAATGAGCTTTTGTCCGTCACAGGACTTGAATCCAAACGAACGAATTTTCCGCACGAACTTTCAGGCGGTCAACAGCAGAGAGTTGCATTTGCAAGGGCATTAATTCATAAACCGCCGATTATTTTAGCAGACGAACCAACAGGAAATCTTGACAGCAAGAACAGTAAGGAGATTATAACAATCCTCAAAAACTCAATCAAGAAATATAATCAAACGCTTATACTTATAACTCATGACGGAAGTATTGCGGCACAGGCGGACAGAATTTTCCGTATCGCTGACGGAGTAGTTACGGAGGGATAAGCTATGAAACATATTATTTCTTTGTCCCTGAAATATATCCGCCGACAAAAATTGAGAACAGCACTGACGTTTTTATGTGTTACTCTTTCGGTGTTTATTCTTTGCAGTGTAACAGCATATATCGGCAGTATATGGCAGACTGTAACGAATCAGGTTATACGTGAGGAGGGCAGTTATGAAGCATCTATATCTCCATGGCTGAAAAATATTGATGATAAGGAAAAAGCACTTGACATCATAAAAAATCATGCTGTAGTATCTGATTATAGTATCAGTCTGTTTAATAGTTCAAGTTATGAAATTGGTGAATTAAATGGTAATATGATGACCTGCATTGAATTTTCGGACGGAGTAAGTACAAATATTTTAACAAGTATTGATGATTATTCAGAAAGCGGGAATAATGAACTTAACTCTCGTGAACGTTATGGAGTAAATCTTAGGAAACTCAAAAATGAAGACGGAGCTATTGTTCCGACATGGCTGAAAGATTATGGCTATTCAGAGGGTGATACACTGACATTCACACTTTCTCCCATGACTTATGCAATTGATATGGATTCGCCGTTTATTAAAGAAATCCGACAGAAACTTCTTGAGGAGTTCGGAACATCTGTAGTAAAAAGTGATGAGGGATTTGATGAGCTTGAATATGATGAACGCAAAAAGGCGTATAAAGGCGGTCTGATTTCAGCCTGCAAGTACTATGGCTATGGGTTGACTGATATTCCGATGACAATTATTGAAAGCGGAGAATCTGTTGAATTTACTCTTAAAATCAGCTCTTTTAATGGAGCAAGTATCAACAAAGATGTTTTGAGTATATCAAGATTTGATGAAGATAATTACTTCTTTGACAAGTTCTTTGAAAAATATCCTGAATTGATGGAATATAAATCTTTAAATGCGTTCATAAGAATAAATGAAAACATAGATTTTGATGACGGAATGCTGACACTTTTCGGTGATTTGGGATTTAATCCGAAAGATTACTATTTTATGGACCAGCCGTCACTTAATAATACACTTCTGTTGCTTGAGTTCAGGTCAGTAGCTGCAATTGTGGCAGGACTGCCATTTTTAGGATTGGGTTGTGTTGTACTCTTTTTTGCATGGCTTGTTGCAAGATTTGTAATTGATAATGCCTTTGAAATTTCAAGTCAGGAAAGAAGTTCACAGTTTGCATCACTTCGTATAATGGGTGCATCAAAGTCACAGATTATCGCACTTGTATTTACAGAAGCACTATTCTATACGATAGTATCTGTACCAATCGGAACAATAATTGCGTACATTCTTTGCAATACGTCTTTCACAGCATTGAGACAAATGGGATTTCAGGATTTTGAGTACAGAGCAAACCCATATTTTACAATCGGTGGTATTGTACTTTGTATTGTTGCGATTTTTATATCTGCTTATACGTCTGCTATGTGGGCATCAAGAAAGCTGTCTCCTGCCGAAGCACTTAATTTCGGCAAACCAAAAAAGAAAAAATTACGCAAAAGAAAGTCAAAAATAAAACTTAGTTCAAAGCAGTTTCTCAGACGATATACAAGCAAGAAT
>CAMWKY010000206.1 GCA_947174965.1 uncultured Ruminococcus sp.
GAGCATAGCGTATGCCGTCAACAAAGTTATCTTTCTGCGCAATCAATGCACCGATAAGGTCACCTGAATTTATACTTCCACTGCTCATTGCTTCAAAGTTTGCACAACCATTCTGCAAAAGTTCATTAGCAAGAGCATCTGCATTGCGGATAATACCAACAGAGCATACAGCATAAAGTCCGAGCCTTGAACGTACCATAATAGGCTGTGGGTCTGTATCGCTTATACAGCCGATACAGAGTTTTCCACGCATATTCGTCACATCAGTTTCAAATTTTGTTCTGAAAGGTGAGTTTTCAATGCTATGTATATTTCTCTGAAATCCAATATCTTCAGAATATGAAGTCATACCGCCACGACGAGTGCCGAGATGTGAATGATAGTCAGTTCCAAAGAAAACATCAGTTATACAGTCGTTTTTTGTGGCTGCACCAAAAAATCCACCCATAAATTATTCTCCCATAAGTCTTTTCATAATTTCCTGATAAGCTTCTTCAACACCGCCCATATCTCTGCGGAAACGGTCTTTGTCGAGCTTTTCGTGAGTTGTGCTGTCCCAGAAACGACAGGTATCAGGAGAAATTTCATCAGCAAGAATAATAGTTCCGTCGGAAGTTCTGCCGAACTCAATTTTGAAGTCAATAAGGTCAATGTTAAGTCCTTTAAAGAAGTTTACCATAAACTCATTTACTTTGAAAGCGTATTTTGTGATAGTATCGATTTCCTCTTTTGTTGCAAGACCAAGAGCGAGTGCATAGTAATCATTGATGAACGGGTCGCCTAAATCGTCATTTTTGTAGCTGAACTCAAGAATAGGAGTAAGAAGCTTTGTACCTTCCTCAACGCCCATTCTCTTTGAGAAACTTCCTGCGGCAACATTTCTGATTATAACTTCAAGCGGTACAATAGAAACCTTTTTAACAATAGTTTCTCTTTCGCTGATTTCTTCAACAAGATGAGTAGGAACACCCTCTTTTTCAAGCATCTTGAACATATAGTTTGTCATTCTGTTGTTGATGACACCTTTGCCCGAAATAGTACCTTTCTTTTCACCATTGAAAGCTGTTGCATCGTCCTTGTAATCAACAATAACAAGTTCGGGATTGTTTGTAGCATAGACTTTCTTAGCCTTGCCCTCGTAAAGCTGTTCAATTTTTGTTACATTTTCCATTTTCAAATATCCTCCTTGAAAATTTTAGAAATTTATGCAAGCCCGCATCATTGCGGACAAGTCAGCAGATTTAATTAAAGTGCAGTCATTTTTCCATAACGAACTGTAAACATTCATAAGGTGTGTGAACTGCCGTTAATGCTCCGGATTCTGATGCTTCCTCTGCCGAGCCATATCCCCAGAGAGCATATAAACAAGGAATACCAAGAATTTCAGCACCCTTTACATCATTATCACGGTCGCCAATCATCAGCACACGGGAAGTATCAGTTTTACCCAGTTCTTCCATAACATGATATATAACCTGAGATTTTTCAACCCTGTTGTTTTCATCAGCACCGCCGATAAAATCAAAATACTTTGCAATACTAAAATGTTTAAGAAAAATTTCTGCAAATTTTTCCACTTTACAAGTCGCCACTGCAAGAGTATAACCGTTTTCTTTAAGCGTATGGAGCATATCCTCAATGCCATTGAAAAGTTCAGCATCAAATATACTTTCAGTCCTGTACTTCTGACGATATATACGCACAGCTTCTTCTGTAGCTTTCCCGTCCAGACCTAACAATGTACTGAATGAATACTGCAACGGAGGACCAAGAAATTTATATGGGTCATGATAAGGCGGAAGTCCAAGCTTATTTAAAGTATACTCAAAACAGGCAAGTACACCAGGTCTTGTATCTGCAAGTGTGCCGTCAAGGTCAAATATCAGTGTATCATATTTCATAAACTGGCTATCTCCGCCTGCAAATCGGCATCTTTTTTCTTAACTCCGTCAGCCATTTTTTGCTTTTCGGAAATAAGTTTTCTAGCAAGTTCATCATCTGATACAGCAAGAATCTGTACAGCAAGAACAGCTGCATTTTTTGCACCGTTTATGCCAACAGTTGCAACCGGTACTCCCGGAGGCATCATAACTGTTGCGAGCAATGCGTCCATACCCTCCAACACTGCGGATTTCATAGGAATACCAATAACAGGCAATGTTGTATGACCTGCAATAACTCCGGCGAGATGTGCAGCCATTCCAGCGGCACATATTATAACACCGAAACCATTTTCTTTTGCTTTTGATGCAAATTCAGCTGCTTCAGTCGGTGTGCGGTGCGCACTCATTACACGACATTCAAACTCCACACCATATTTTTTCAACTCTGCAACAGCAGATTTTACTACAGGAAAATCACTGTCGCTACCCATAATAACGGCAACTTTTTTTGACATGATAAAACACTCCAATTGATAAATTTATTCTGTTTCTGTAATATCCTCATCCGGTTCAGGTTCAGGATATACAGGTGAATCAAGCTCAAATTTTCCTGATATTGCATGAAAATCACTTTCAGAATTTCCGCTGAATCTTACAGCAAGTCTGTAATTATCAGTCAGCGATTTTTTCGTTTCATTTTCATCATAATACACAATTTCCGTATCAGCATTGACTGAAATATCATACTGCGGTATACCGTTGTCGGAGCTTACGGAATATACGTGTATTTCAGAAATTCCGAGCAGATTTTTTGAAATTATTTCCTTGCTGTTCTTAAAAGCAGGAATAAAAGATGAATGATTTCCCGATGCTATTTCTGAAATGAGTTCATCATTTTCTGTATAGGCATATCCAAGATATTTTTCTGCTCCCGATGCCATTTTTTCAATCATTGAATAACTTAGTTTTGAAAGCAGAACCCTGCTGTATATGTTTAGATTATATGGACAGTCCATAATTTCACCCGAAACATTTGCATTTTTGAAAATCAGTTCATCAGAATTTAAAGAAAAAATATAAACTCCCTTTTCATCAGATACAGTTATTTCATTATCCTGAATTGAATAATCTTTCCATGACTGCCGAAGAACAGGAACGAAATTTTCATTGTAAAGCACATAAGAATGGTCAAAATTATTTTCCGCACAATAAATCACGGATTTTCCGACAGTACTTTTTGATATATTGCTGTATATAAACGGCAGAACAATATTTCCCTCATAGTCTATACAGCCATGAAGAAGTATTCCGCCTATTTTTTTAGATGCAATACAGAATCCATTGCTTGCAAAGCTGATGTCATTCCATTCAGGAACAGCCATAATTCTGCCCGAATCCGCTATACCAAAAACCCCTTTGCCGTTTTTAAAAATAATATTTCCTTTGCTGTCTGTATCAACAGTTGATACAATTTCAGTCTGATTATTTTCAATCTGAACATCTTCAGGTGTTATAACGTAAAAACGTGTAATAGCGGCGGCAAGTATTATAATTATCACAAAAAGCAGTGAAACTATAAGCTTTGTACGCTTATTCATCATTCACCAATCTTACTGCGGAAATCTTCGTCTGTTTCTCCTGCAATGTATATAGGACGCTTTTTGACTTCTCGATACATCTTGCCCATATACTGTCCGAGTATTCCCGTACAGCAGAGCTGAACTCCGCTTGTTGCAAATGTTGATGCAACAGAGATAAACCAGCGGTACTTTATATCGCTTACAGCAGAAACAAAAATTCCTGCAATGAGAATAATCACGGAAAGCATAAGACTTAATATTCCAAGAAAGATTGCTACAGCAAGAGGGAATGTTGAAAATGCCATAATACCCTCAAGAGAATACTTAAATAAGCCCCAGAAAGACCATGATGTCGTACCTGCGAGACGTTCAACATTTTCATAAGGCATATATTTTACTTTGAATCCTACCCAGCTGAAAATGCCCTTTGAAAAACGGTTGCACTCTGACATTTCAAGAATAGCATCAACCATTTGTCTTGTCATAAAGCGGAAATCCTGCGCTCCGTCAACAATTTCCGTATCAGAAATCTTATTCATTATCTTATAGAATAAACGTGCGAAAAATGAACGGATTTTTGATTCACCTGTTCTGCTTACTCGTCTTGTTGTGGCACAATCATACTCACCGTCTTTCACATAGTTATACATTTCCGGAAGAAATGCGGGCGGGTGCTGTAAATCTGCGTCCATAACGACAACATAATCACCCTTTGAATTTTTCAATCCTGCATATATGCCTGATTCCTTGCCGAAATTTCTTGAAAAAGAAATATACCTGACACGCTTGTCCTTTTTTGCAAGTTCTCTGAAAATTTCAAGTGTTCTGTCTTTTGAGCCGTCATTGATAAACAGATACTCAAATTCAAGTTCGGGGTGTTCCTCTTTCATTCCGTCGGAAACTTTTGTAATCTCCTCATAAAACATGGGAAGAACTTCCTGTTCATTATAGCAAGGCACTACTACAGAAATAAGCTTCATAAAATTAGACCTCCATTTTCGGAAAATTTCTGATTAGAATTATATATCAGTTGTCATAAATCATTAACAGCGACAACTATCAATACACTATTAATT
>CAMWKY010000207.1 GCA_947174965.1 uncultured Ruminococcus sp.
AGCACGGTGATTTCAGATTGGTGACAGCATCAAGGACAAGGGGAATAAGTCATGGTGATACAATCGACCTTTTCAGAGAAAACATTGACGGATATGACATAAGAGAATTTTATATAAATCTTGTTGCAGAACTGAAAAAACAGGGGTATTAATTAAACTTTTTTCTTATTTGCTTGCATATAAAAAATGCAGGTATACATAAAATGCCCCATAGCATAGAGAAAAAAGGACAAATCTGACCGAAGATATTGAACGGAATATCTGAATAGTCCCATACGTTCCAGCCCATAATTATATTGTCAAAAATTCCAACAATAAATTCAATGCAGGTGATAATAACAGCACCGATAATACAGCTTTTTATCAGTGTTATTGTCTTGTTGCTGTTGATTATATAAAGTATTGTAAGAGCAAGTCCGCCCGTAAGGCACATTGTCCAGTGAGTAAATCCTCTGCTTGCGACTTCAATAAATCCATATAAAAAATAACCCATAAGAAAAGTAAAAAGATATTGAGCGTATTTCATAATTTAAGTACCTCGCTTTTTTTCATGTATTATGCGGAATAATTGTAAAAATATACATAAAATAAAGGAGCTTTAGAAAAATGCGTAAAAGCTGTATAATTTTTCATATTTCAAGTCTGCCGTCAGAATACGGCATAGGAAAAATGGGACGACACGCTTTTAAATTTGTCGATTTCCTTAAAGATGCAGGAGTAAAATGTTGGCAGATTTTACCGTTGTCACCCACAAGCTATGGTGATTCACCTTATCAGTCATTTTCTGTAAATGCAGGAAATCCATATTTTATTGATTTTGAGATTCTTGAGGGCGACGGACTTCTTGAACATCATGAATATGCGTCAATAGACTGGGACAGCAATCCGCAGAAAGTAGACTATAGTCTTATATATGAGCATTGCTTTGATGTTTTAAGGGTAGCACATTCAAGATTCAAGGCATCAAAATTTCCCGATTATAAAAAGTTCTGCAAAGAAAATGAGGAATGGCTTGACGAATATGCTCTTTTCATGGCACTTAAATTCAAGTACAACGGAAAAGCGTGGTATGAATGGGAGGAGGAAATCTCAACTCATAAGATAAAAGCTGTTGCAGATGCAAGAAAACAGCTTAAAAGTGACATAGATTTCTATAAGTTTATACAATTTGAGTTCAGCAGACAGTGGAAAGCACTTAAATTATATGCAAATCAGAATGATATAGAAATAGTTGGGGATATTCCGATTTACTGCGCACTGGACAGCGTTGAAGCATGGTCTAATCACAAGCTTTTCTGGTTCGACAGAAAATGCCGTCCTGTAAGAGTTGCAGGCTGTCCGCCCGACGACTTCTCACCAACAGGACAACTCTGGGGAAATCCTCTCTATGACTGGGATTATCACAAGAAAACAGACTATAAATGGTGGATTAACCGCATAGACTCTGCAACAAAACTTTATGACATTGTAAGAATAGACCATTTCAGAGGATTTGAAAGTTACTATACTATTCCTTTCGGCAGTGAAGATGCAACAGTAGGCGACTGGAAAAAAGGTCCTGACTATGAGCTTTTCAGAATGGCAGAAGAAAAACTGGGCAGGCTTAATATTATAGCTGAAGATTTAGGATTTATTACACCTGAAGTTCGTGCAATGCTTGATAACTGCGGTTATCCGGGAATGAAAGTTTTGCAGTTCGGCTTCAGTGATGGTGAAAATGAACATCTTCCGCACAACTTTACAACAACAAACTGTTTTGCGTATACTGGAACTCACGATAATGAAACGCTTAACGGCTGGGTTGAAACACTTGATAAGAAGTCACTGAAATTTACAAGAAAATATCTGAATGTAAAGAAAAAGTCTGATATACCTATGGCGGTAGTACGTGCAACATGGGCAAGTGTTGCAGAAGTTGCAGTTGCACAGATGCAGGATTTTCTTGACAGTCCGAAAGATGCACGAATGAACACACCGTCAACACTTGGCTGTAACTGGCAGTTCAGAGCAAAGGAAGAACAGTTCACACCTGAACTTGCAAAGAAAATCCGTAAACTCAATAAAATGTACAACAGATAAATCTGTAAAATAAATTAATTTTTGGAGGAACACTAATGGATAAGAATATTTTTATTGAAAAATTCACGGGAAAACTTCCCAAAGACATCAAAACAGCAACTCCACAGCAACTCCATAATGCGCTTGGTGATACAGTTATGGAAATGTATGCTGATAAGTGGAACGCAAGCAGACAGGAACATCTTGGAAAAAGACGTGCTGCATATCTTTCTATGGAATTTCTTGTAGGACGTGCAGTTTATAATAATCTTCTCTGCCTTGGAATTTATGATGAGGTAAATTCGGCATTCAATGAACTTGGTCTTGACCTTGCTGACTTGGAAGTAATTGAAGATGCGGCACTCGGCAACGGCGGACTTGGCAGACTTGCAGCTTGTTTCCTTGACAGTGCAGCTACACTTGCACTTCCTCTTGACGGCTACGGAATCCGCTATAAATACGGTCTTTTCAAGCAGTCAATAGTTGACGGATTTCAGAAAGAAGATATTGACGACTGGATAAAATATGGTGATTGCTGGTCAGAAAGATGCGACGAAGATACAGTTCTGATTAATTTCAACGGACAGACAGTTAAAGCTGTTCCCTATGATATGCCGATTTTTGGCTGTAAGACTGAAAATGTCGGAACACTCCGTTTGTGGCAGTCTGAACCCGTGAAAGAGTTTGATTTTGATACATTCAACCGACAGAACTATCTTGAAGCATCAAAAGAACAGATTTTTGCAGAGGATATTTCAAGAGTACTCTATCCTAATGATGATACAAATGAGGGCAAAAAACTTCGTCTTAAACAGCAGTACTTCTTTAGTTGTGCATCTCTCACGGATATAATCAGAAAGCACAAGGCAAGATACGGCACACTTGATAATCTTGCTGATTATATTTCCGTACAGCTTAACGATACACACCCTGTTATTTCAATCCCCGAACTTATCCGCCAGCTTGTTGACAATGAGGGATATACTTTTGCAAAAGCTCTTGAAATTGCAAAAAAAGTTTTCAACTACACAAATCATACTGTTATGCAGGAAGCACTTGAAAAGTGGTGGATTGGTATAGTTCAGGAACTTCTGCCACGAATCTATGAA
Source organism: uncultured Ruminococcus sp. (assembly GCA_947174965.1). GTDB lineage: Bacteria > Bacillota > Clostridia > Oscillospirales > Ruminococcaceae > Ruminococcus. The sequence continues at coordinate 3,168 of CAMWKY010000207.1, forward strand.
ATCATCATTCAGATTAATGAGGAACTTATTGCAGATATGTACAATAAGGGCATAGACAAGGAAAAAATCAACAGAATCAAGATTATCAAGGGTGAACTTATTCATATGGCTGATATGGCTTGTTATGCATCAAGTCATATTAATGGAGTTGCTGAAATTCATACGCAGATACTCAAAGACACAGTGCTTGCCGATTGGTACAGCATATACCCCGAACGTTTCCGCAATGAAACAAACGGTATAACTCAAAGACGCTGGCTTGCACTCTGCAACATGGAACTTTCTGCACTTATTACTGAACTTCTTGGCAGTGACAGCTGGCTTACAGACCTTGACAAGCTGAAAGAACTTGCAAAATATAAAGAAGATGAAGAAGTAATGAAACGCTTTATTGAAATCAAGAAAAATAAGAAGATACAGCTTGCGAACTTTATTGCAGAGCGTGACGGAATGGAAATCAACCCTGATTCTATTTTTGATATTCAGATTAAGCGACTTCACGAATACAAGAGACAGCTCCTTAATGCGTTTTCGATTCTCTGGATTTACTACGGCATCAAAGACGGCTCTATCAAGAATTTTGCTCCTACAACATTTATTTTCGGTGCAAAATCTGCTCCGGGATATAAGCGTGCAAAGGCTATAATCAAGTATATTAACGAAATCGGCAGAATAGTTTCATCTGACCCCGAAACAAGAGACCTTCTCAAAGTTGTATTTGTACAGAATTACAATGTATCCTACGCTGAAAAACTTGTTGCAGGTGCAGACATTTCTGAACAGATTTCAACAGCAGGTACAGAGGCAAGCGGTACAGGCAATATGAAGCTTATGCTTAACGGTGCAGTTACTCTTGGAACATATGACGGTGCTAATATTGAAATTGTGCAGGAAGCAGGAGAAGAAAATAACTATATCTTTGGTGCAAGAGTTGAGGATTTGGAAAAAATTGTTCCTGAATATGAAAGCCGTAAGATATTTGCGCAGAATCCGAAAATAAAAGCTGTTGTATCGTCACTTATTGACGGCACAGTTTCAGACGGTGGCTCAGGTGATTTCCGTGAACTTTATATGTCACTTCTTGATGGTGCAAGCTGGCATAAGCCCGACCATTATTATTTGCTTGGCGACCTTGAAAGCTATGTTGAGACAAAACTCAAGTCCAATGCGGATTACGGCACAGACCGCATGACATTTGCAAAGAAACAGTGGCTTAATATGTGCAATGCAGGCAAATTCAGTTCCGACAGAACAATTGCGGATTATGCTGAAAATATCTGGAATATCAAGTAAATATGGAATCTATAGATTTCTATTATAAGGGAATTGAGGAATTTAACAAGAAAAA
>CAMWKY010000208.1 GCA_947174965.1 uncultured Ruminococcus sp.
GAACAAAAAAGAAACAGCTGAAATCAAAAAGAACTTTTCAGACAAAAGCGGATTTTTTATAATGGAAAAAGTGCTTACAGGATTTATTGATGCGGAAAAAAATGTCCGCTATCACAAAATAAATTCATGTGTTGCAATGCCTAATGAAGAACATGATGTATATGAGGAAACACTCAAAAAGGTGCTTAATACAAGTGTAGGAAAAAATTTCTGCGAATATGAGTTTCCTAATGAGGCGTACGAAGAAGGCAATCCGCAAGAGATACTCTATTCTTTGTTGAAGTCGGAACTAAAAGATGATGCAGTCTGCGAAAGATTTCTCAAGCATATTGCAGATAATCTTGTAACTGAATGTCCTTATACTATAATTACAGCTTATTGTTGCTATACAATTCGTCATAAGGATAAAAATGATGAAAGTTACAACGACGACGAAGAAGTTTATCGTTATCTGCTCACTGCTGTATGCCCTGTAAGCGCAAGTACAGACGGATTTATCTTTGACAGCTCAAACAATGAGATTTTCAAGAAAATCAACAAGGAACTTATAATCAGCAAAGCTCCCTCCGATGGTTTCTTATACCCTGTTTTCAGCAACAGAAGTTCAGATGTCAACCATGTAATGTACTACTCAAAATCAGCGTCAAAGCCAAATATTTCAATGGTTGAGAATGTTCTCGGCTGTAACTTTATAATGTCGGCTGAAAACGAAAAAACAAGTTTTCAGAATATCATAAAAGATGTTGTCGGTGATGATTTGGATTATATGGTAATCAAAACCGTAAATGAAAAATTGCAGGAATTTGAGGAAGCAAATAAAGATGATACAGATAAAACTGTAATTGACAACAACAAGCTGAAAGATATTTTGACAGATATTGGCATACCAGATGAGCGTGTGCAGATGGTTGAGCCTGTTTTTGAGAAAGTGTGTGGAAATGTGCCATTGACAGTCTCAAATCTTGTTGAAAATAAGACAGTGCTTGCAACAAATGGAATCACCGTAAATATCAAGCCTGATTATGCTGATAAAGTTCGTACAAGCGTTATTGACGGCAGAAAATGTCTGCTTATTGATATTGACGACCCGACTATTGAAATTAACGGATTGCCTGTAAACTTGAAATGAGTATACATGACATTAAAGAAAATGATTTGTCAAAAGAACTGATAAGCTTTATAAAATGGCTTTTTATCGGTTCAGTTATGGGAATTGTTATAGGACTTGTCGGAACTGGTTTTCATTTCTGTTCAGGATTTGCGGAGAATTTCAGAAAATCACATACATGGATAATATTTTTTCTGCCATTGGCTGGTGCGTTCATTGCGTATTTCTATGATATTATGCACTACAGTCACGACAAAGGCACAAACCTTGTGCTTCTTGCTGTGCGTGACAATAAAGTTATGGGAATACATCATGCTGTATGTATTTTTGTGGCAACTGTTGTAACTCATCTCTGCGGAGGTTCAAGCGGTCGTGAGGGTGCATCTTTGCAGATTGGTGCGGCTCTTGGTTCGTTTGCAGGACGTAAGCTTAAATTTGATGACGACGATAAGCGAATAATGACAATGTGCTGTATGAGTGCAATGTTTGGTGCTGTTTTCGGTACGCCTGTTACAGCAGCTATATTTTCAATGGAAGTTATAAGCGTTGGTATTTTCTACTATTCCGCAATAGTTCCATGTGTTGTTTCGGCAATTTCAGCAAGCTATATTTCGTCTCTTTTCGGAATTTCTCATATTTCTGTAAGCGTGAATCTGCCTGAAATGAATCCGATAGTATACCTTAAAACTGCATTAATTGCGATTATATGTGCGATAATAAGCGTTGTTTTCTGTATTGCCATGAGCCATACCGGAAAATTATTCAAGAAAATCAAAAATCATGCAGTACGTGCAGGGGTCGGCGGTGTTATTATAGTAATACTCACACTTATTGTACATAATTATGACTACAATGGCACGGGCGCAGATATGATTATATCATCATTCAGCGAAAAACCGTTTGCACTTGCATTTGCTGTAAAAATTATATTTACTACTATAACTCTTTGCTCCGGATTCAAGGGCGGTGAGATTTTTCCAGTATTTTTCATAGGAACGTCATTCGGCAGTGTATTTGCTTCATTGATTGGACTTGATTGCTCTGTTGGGGCGGCAATAGGTATGGTATCGCTTTTTTGCGGAGTTACAAATTGTCCTGTTGCATCTATCCTGTTGAGTATTGAACTTTTCGGCAGTGACGGTATCGGACTATATGTTCTCGCCTGTGCTGTAAGCTATATGCTTTCAGGTTACAGAGGTCTTTACAGTGAACAGAAAATTCTGTATTCCAAAATAAAAACAAAATATATCAACAAACGAATCGGCGATAATAAGTAAAAGGAGTGTGATTTTTGTGAAAACATCAGCAGTTATTGTATGTGCAGGCAGTTCGACAAGAATGGGCGGAGTAAACAAAATTTTACTTCCGTTAGGTGAGCGACTTGTTATAGGTGTTACAATGCTTGCATTTGAAAAGTGCGAAAGTATAACAGAAATTGTGATTGTTGCAAGAGAATCCGATATTCCTGCAATCAGGGCAGAAGCAGAATCAGCAGGAATAACAAAGCTGAAAGAATGTACAATCGGCGGTGAGACACGTCAGCAGAGCGTTATAAATGGTATACGCTGTATTTCAAAAGATACTGAACTTGTTGCAATTCATGACGGTGCAAGACCACTTGTAAAGCCTGAACATATCGAAAAAGCTGTAAAAGATGCTTATGTTTTTGGCGGTGCAACTCTCGGAGTGCCTGTGAAAGATACAATAAAAGTTGTTGAAGATGATATTATAACAGATACTCCGCCACGAAAATCACTCTATATAACTCAAACTCCACAGATTTTCAAGAAAAAGCTGTATTATGAGGGAATAGACTTTGCGCTTGAACATAATCTCGATTTTACAGACGACTGTCAGCTTGTTGAAGCTATCGGCGGTAAAGTATACATGACAACAGGCGACTACACAAATATAAAGATAACAACTCCTGAAGATATTAAAATAGCTGAAACTTTACTTGAAATGAGGTGAAATTATGTTCAGAATCGGTCACGGATATGACGTGCATAAACTTGTTGAGGGACGTAAACTTATTCTCGGCGGTGTTGATATTCCGCATACTGTAGGACTTCTCGGTCATTCTGATGCAGATGTACTTGTCCATGCAATAATGGATTCAATGCTCGGAGCGTTGGCACTGGGCGACATTGGCAAGCATTTTCCCGATACTGACGAAAAATACAAGGGTGCGGACAGTATGAAACTGCTTGAAAGAGTTACTGAAATTTGCAGGGAAAATGGCTACAGTATCGGAAATATTGATGCTACAATAATAGCACAAGCACCTAAACTTGCACCATATATTTATACTATGCGTGAAAATATTGCTCATATATGCGGTTGTGATGTATCACAGATAAGTATTAAGGCAACAACTGAGGAAAAGCTCGGATTTACAGGTGAAATGCTCGGTATCTCCGCACACTCTGTCTGTCTTATGAAGAAAATCTGAATTTTGATATTCATAAAAAGGAGTATATTATGAGAAAATTTTTAATAATTTTGGTAATGGCTTGTATGCTGTCATTTGTAGGCTGCACAGGTGGTTCATCTACAACAGATAGTTCATCTTCTGAAAGAAACTATATTGCTAACAGAAACAGCGGTAAACTTCATAGTATTGATTGTGATAGCTTACCATATGAAAAAAACAGAATTTATTTTTCAACTATTGAAGAAGCAAATAATGCAGGTTATTCCGATAAACATAAGGAATGTATGGGTGGCTGATTGTACCTTGCCAACAGTTCATTATTGTACTATATGTGATTGTTACATATGAAAAAAATTATATGGAGGAATTATGATGACAGAAGAACAAGCAATGCAGTATACTGAATTTGCTGTTGAAAAAACTCTTGATGAACTTGAAAAGCAATATGCTGTACATTTCAGGTTAAAGAATAAAACATCATCAGTATTTGAAAGTAAAATCGGAGGTATTCCGTATTTTCCGTCAAGAGCTGAAATTCCACTGGACAGTGACGGAAATCAGCTTAGATTTCTTATGCAGATAAATTGCAGTGATGTAAAAGGGATAGAAATTTTTCCAAAAAATGGTATTATTCAGTTTTGGATTTCTGCTGACGACTGCTGGGGTATGTGCAGTGACAGCGGATACAAGGTAATATATTATGATAGTATTTCTGAAAATGTTGCTGTTCCGCCGATTACTGATTTTGATGATGTCGAAAAGGAATTTTTCCCTCTGAAAGATGAATTTGGTGTTGAATTTGTTCCGGCAACAGAAGATACACCAAAGGATTCTATAAGATACCAGAAAACTTTCTGCAAATATTTCAATGAAATTTCAGGTGAAAATATAGAAAGTCCGTATGATTTGGAATTTAAAGTTCATCTGCCTTTTAATATTTTATCAAAGGCAATATAT
>CAMWKY010000209.1 GCA_947174965.1 uncultured Ruminococcus sp.
ATTTACATCAAGCGAAAGTGATATGATTGAAATATCCGATAAAAAAATATATCACTTTGCAAAAGCGAACAATTCCGAACGTATTTTCTTTGCTCACTGTCACCCCTATGGAAGTTCAAAGCCCTCACAAAGAGATATAGATACAACATTGAAAATCAAACATACACTTAATTTATTGAATATCACGCTTGTTGACCATATAGTAGTAGGCAAAGATGATGCAACATCAATATTTGAAATACTGAAAAATAATCCAGAATATAAAAAAGATGCTACCAAGGTCTGACAATAACAGCCTGTTTGCCTAACTCTTTATAACGTGCTTCAACATCTGATTTTCTGTATGGAACAGCACAACCGCTTTGCGGGTCATTAAAATAATAGTAATGATTATCATATCCGACAAGTACAAGACAATGCTCGTTTGAAATCCAATTGAACTCCTTGCCTGTTTCCTTGATAACACACTTTACTTTCTCTTTCTTTTCTGTCGGTTTCATGTCTACGCTCGCCCATATTATAACAGGCTCATCTAAATCTATGTATTCCATACACAAATCATCAAGGCTCATGCCTGAAAGATTTACAGCATCACAGAATTTTCCGTCAAGATATTTTTTCATTGCATTAACCAATGCTGGAGCATAACAGCCATAACCGCTTTCTGTATATGGGTCACCGATAAAAAATTTATTCGGGTCGGCACAATAAATAACATCAGAGTCTCTTTCAGGCTCTTTTTTTTCTATGTAGCCATTTTCAATAAATTCTCCTGCTGTAATATCGAATCCATAATATTTCAGAAGCATTGACGCACTTACAAGCTCACAGCCTGTCGGATATTCGTCTTTTTGAGAAATATATGGAACATCAAGCAATACTAAATCTTCATTTACAGCTTTAGTTGTTGTGGTTGTTGCAGTTGTAGTTTCTGCTGATGTTGTTGTAGTCTGTTCTGTTCTGGTACTTGTCTCTTTTTCTGTAGAAACAGTTGTTGTTTCCGTTGTTTCTTCAGTAGTTTCTTCTGCTTCTGTTGTTTCGGAAATATCATCTTCATATCCGGAAATATCCGGAAAATCAAAAGAGGAAGAACTTTCTGAATATTCAGAAGAATATGAACTATCCAGAAAATCGGAAAAATTATATGTGAAATCCTCTGTTGTTTCTTCCTCGTAAGAATCTTCTGAATCCTCTGAAAAATCCGTGTTCACCTCTTTTATCGGTATTGTTTCAAAATCATCACAAGAATAAAGGTTTGCTAAAGCAAATGATATAACAATAAATAACAAAAATTTTCTCATTTTAAAAGTCTCCTGATTAATTAGTATAATACTATTATCAACCATTTTCTGAAAAATGTCAAGACTATAAAACAAGAAAATCTGTTAATTTATTCTGACAAAAGCTTTTCCATATATTCTTCCGTGGAATATAATCCGCTTCTGTTATATCGCCCGATACCATAGAGGCATTTTGGCTCACGTGTGATATAATTCGGAAGTTCACGGCAGGTAAGCGTCATAAGAAAACCATTTTCATATATTATTGGCAGACTCTCACGGCTCACTTTTCCAAACGGATATGTGAATACTACAGGCTCAAAGTTCAGATTTTCTCTGAAACTGTCCTGCAAGTGTGAAATATCCTCATTGAGTTTTTTTCGGTAGTCCGTTTCTGATTCGTTTTCAGCTATTCCGCACCCTATGCGCTCACCTTTCAGAGAGTGCATATTATATGTATGATTTCCTAATTCAACACGTCCCGACTGATATAGTTCTGCAATATCTTCCCATGTCAAGTATGAATAATTCGGATTATGAGGGTCTTTCACTGCATCATTATCAGCATAAGTGCCGACAACAGATACAACTGCTGTCATATCATATTTTTCAAGCAAAGGCACAAGCACTGACAAATTATTGTAGAAGCCATCGTCAAGAGTAATCATAACACACTTTTCGGGCAGATTGTCTATGCCTTTTGTATAATTTATCACCTGCTCCGCTGTAACTGTTGAATATCCATTGTTTTTCAGCCAGTACAAGTCGCTTTCAAGTTGTTGAGGTGTTACGATATAGTCTTTTGGTGTATCTCCGCATATGCTATGATACATGATAACAGGAAGAAACACGGGTTTTTCTTTATCCTGCGCAGATGAAAGGAATGTTTTTCCTAAAAAGAAAAATATAAAGCAGATTGAAAATATAACTGCATCTACTATTACTAAATTGAGAAATCTTTTCATTGTATAACATTTGTACATAAAAATCACCCTTTATAGTATATTCTTTATTATTCAGCAAAATGCCTGTCCGAAAAAAAGTACTATTTTTTCCTTAAAATGAATATATCTGAATAAAAGGTTATAATAATGAGGTGAAGTTATGACACGTTTTAAACGTCGGAAAATTATAGGTGCTGTAAGGTGCATAATGCTTATGCTTGTGCCTTTCTGTACCGCCGGAATAGCAAAAGGAATCCCGTTTGTAAAATCAGCTGTAAGCAAAATGGAGCATATTTCTGTTGGCGGAACAGCTGAAAAATCAGTTGAAAAGTCAGATTATTACAGCCTTTCACATGAAAATACCTCTGAAAATGTTCTTAGTGGAAAAACTATTCTTTCAGAGGGATATGGCATTGCAGAAGAAAAATTCCCGTCCGAAGTGAGACTGCAAAGTCCGCTTGATATGACAAATGATAATGCTGGTGAAAAGCCTTATCCGAAAAATGAGGACTGGACTAAGGGAATTGATATTGTCCGCACCACATATGGAGAATACAGCGGAACTTCATTTTTTAGTCTCTCCGACGGTGGACAGGTCAACAACAAGACTTCAATATCAAATCAGACACTTATTGAAGAAAGCCGGCTTTTTCCCGATTTTACAATATCTGATACAGATGAACCGCAAGTATTGATTTATCATACTCACACAACAGAAAGCTTTGAACCGTTTGTAAGGGAAAATCTTGATGCAAATTTCAACTACAGAACTACTGATTCAACAAAAAATATGATTATGGTCGGAAATGCTATTCAGGCAGAACTGGAAGCACGTGGTATAGGTGTTATACACGTAACAGAAATACACGATTATCCCTCGTACAACGGCTCATACGGCAGAAGCAGGGAAAGTATAGTTCCGATTCTTGAGCAGTACCCTACCATAAAAGTTGCACTGGATATTCACCGTGATGCAATATCAAATGACAGCTTTGCAGCCCAGCCATATATTGAAATTGACGGAAAAGAAGCTGCTCAGATTATGATAATATCAGGTTGTGACGATGGTACTCTTGATATGCCAGACTATATGAAAAATTTTCACTTTGCTTGCAGTCTGCAACAACAACTTGAAAATGATTATGCAGGACTTACACGTCCGATATTATTCGATTACCGTCACTATAATCAGGACTTGACAACAGGAAGTCTGCTTATAGAAGTCGGCTCACACGGAAATACACTGGAACAGGTGCAGTATTCAGGTCAGCTTATTGGACGTTCTTTAAGCAATCTGCTTGACAGGATAAAGGAGTAAAAAATTTATGAAAAAAAACAAAAAAGCAGTCAGAATGATTTTTATGTACATCATTCTGACCGTTGGAGTGCAGATGTTTATGTATTCCTATACAAATTCATATAACAGGCTTAATGACGAAAAAATCAAGCCTGCAAATCTTATAGTCAGCGAAAATAATGCTGAACTTCATATTCTTGACAAAACCTATAAATTCAATCTGAATAAAATATCATCCGAAAACAAGTTTTTTTTCTGGATATATCTTATTACGCCTGACGAACTCAAGGCAGAACTGCTTTTTGCTTCTGAATGTCAGTATTTGCAGTAATATCATCATAAAAGCAATTAAGTTCACCTGCATAATATAAATCAGCACCGGGAAATTTGCGGAAATCATCAGGAATATAAAGGCTGAACGGTTTTTCAAGTGGTATGCCGATTCTGTTCATAGTGTATGCTACAAACTGCGAGCAGGCAAAGTTATGATTTCTCTCCCAGTTTATATTAAAATAGACTGCAAAAAGTCCGAGAATATTATATGAATATATTTTCCTGTTATTGACAAAATGCTTTATTATCCTGTTATACTCCTGTTTTTGTTCATGGGTTACTTTTATACGATATATTTCACATGGGATATATCCGAACTTTCCAAGTGTTCCCTTACCCACAATTTCTCTGTTGAATGTAGCAGGCAATGGAAAAGGTTTGTATGTCCGACAGAAACTATACATTTCAGATAAATCAGCACTTCCTGAAAGTGATACATGATTATATGGTTTTTTTGTGATTAACCTGAAAAACTTTGCAGGTTTTGTGCCAGTCTGTGCAACAATAATATATATGTAATCCAAAATTTCACCTCCATTATGTAAATATTATACAAAAAAATTTATTTCTAAAATTATTATATCATAAACACTTGAAAATTTCAATAGTTTTTGATATAATAATATTGTTGTGTTTT
>CAMWKY010000210.1 GCA_947174965.1 uncultured Ruminococcus sp.
GTACATATTTTATTATGATTCCATTTTATGCCTTTAAGATTAAGAATTCTGCTGATTTTTACAGTGGTTTCGCCGTCAGCAGTTCTTTGAAAAATTTCACGTATAATTTCTGCTTCATCTTCATTTATTATGAGTCTGTGCTTGTCATCATGGTCACGTTTATAGCCAAATGATATTTTAGAGCCAATAAATTTACCCTGTTTCTGCAATTCCCTTTTCGCCATACTTACTTTTCGGGACGTTTCATGTGCAAAATATTCATGTGCAAGATTTTTAAATGATGCTAAAAAATATTCCTGCGGTTCAAGATTCAGATTGTCATAACCGTCATTTATGGCTATAAACCGCACTCCAAGAAATGGGAATATATTGTTCAGATAATCTTCAGCACCAATATGTTCCCTTGCAAAACGACTCAAATCACGGACGATTATACAGTCAATTTTTCGATTGCGGACATCTTCCATAAGTCTCTCAAATTCCGGTCGCTCAAAATTTGTACCGCTGTAACCGTTATCTGCATAAACGTCGGTAAGTTTAAAAATACGATGATTTTCTATGTAATTTTTGACTTCTTCAATCTGATTTTCTATTTTTTCATATTCCTGATTTTCTCTTGACAAACGTGCATAAATCGCTGTTTTATAGACCTTGAAATTTATTTTTTCAGTATTGTCAGCCTGATTTTTTCGTGATTTACGTGCCATTTATATCACCGTCCGTTCTGAAAAAATCTTCGTATCTGAAATAAATACGGATTTTGGTCTTGCTGAAAACTTCGATTTTTTCAATAAAAGTCACAACCATACTACGAGTAAGCTCCGGAACATCAAAATATTTTTCATACTGATTTCTGATTTCGTCAGCACAGTCAAGCAGTCTGATTTTTTGTCTGCGTATTTCCTCTGCTTCAAATTCCGCTTTAGCAATTTTATTGGTGTAAAAATCATACATTTCTGTATAATCTTTTTCAGAAATAACACCGTTTTCTTTCTGCGCAAGAAGATTTTTCTGTGACTTTTTCCACTGCTCTGTCTGATTTTCAAGTTCTTTCAGCTCCAGATTTGTAATATTAAGATTCTGCATAAAATCTGATTTAATCATTGGTTCAGAATGATTCAGAACTACTTCCATATGTTTTTTCAACGTTTCAAAAACAGCTTCTATAAGAGCCTGTTCCTTTATTCTGCCTTTTGATTTACATTCTTTATTACGGCATTCCAAAATGACATCCTGTCCCTTACTTTGCCTGTGACACAGTACTTTTCCACAATTTCCGCAATATGTAAATCCTGAAAAAGTATAAACTTTATTCAGATTTTTTCCACAGAAAGTATCTCTTTTCAGCAAGTCCTGAACAATTAAAAACATTGTTTCGGAAATAACTGCTTCATGTGAATTTTCAAAAGCTATCAGTTCAGACGGGTCTTTTTTAAATCTTTGCCTGTCACGATAGCTAAGGGAAGTGGTTTTTCCCTGTATCAGAGTGCCGATATATATCGGATTTTCAAGTATTCTGCGAACATTTACTGACGACCATAATGCTTTTTCTCCGGTTCTGAAATGTGTTGCAACTGCTTTTACTCCTTTTTTGATTTTATACTCCAAAGGACAACTGATGCCTAATTCATTGAGATGTTCACCTATTGCCTGATTGTTCATTCCGTCAATCTTCAGGTTGAAAATCATTCGCACAACTTTTGCAGCTTCGGGGTCAACTTCAAGCTGCTTGTTTTTTATGGTATATCCGTAAACAGTACGATTTCCGATAAATTTTCCACTCTGGCGGTAATGTTCCAGAACGTTACGTACTTTCTGTGAAGTTTCCATAACGTGATACTCATTCATCAGGTTGATTATCGGATTTGCAAGACGTTCACTTGCAGAAAGTTCACGGCTGCTGTCATAAAAGTCGCTTACAGAAATAAAGCGTACTCCCAGTTTCGGAAAAATACGCTGCATATATTCTTCTGTTTTCTGAAAATTACGTCCAAGACGTGAAAAATCCTTGACAACAATGCAGTCAATATCACCATTTTTTACACTTTCAATCATTCGCTGAAAATCTGGACGATTGAAGTCATAACCGCTGAATCCGTCATCAGAAAATTCAGCAGTAAACTGTAAATCTTCTCTGCTGTCAATAAAATTCATCAGCATTTCACGCTGATTTGAAATGCTCACGCTTTCCTTTTCACCTTCTTCATCTCTGGAAAGCCTGAGATAAATTGCTGTTCTGTATATTATATCCATATCAATACTCCTTGTAATTTTGTACCACCAAGCACAAGGAATATGCAAGCATCACATTATTCGCAGATTATATCTGCAAGTATTTTTTCGAGATTCATACTGCCGTAAACACATTCCACCTCAACATCACCAACCTTGTGGGCGGTGCTGCTGCCAGTCTGCCTGATGTACTCTTTTTTCTTTTCAGCCGGACATAGTTCCTGTGAAATTTCAACTTCACAGATGTCCTTTAACTTACTAAATCGGCTAAAATCACTCTCCATAATACTCCTCCTTTTTATGATATTTGCTTATATATGGTTCATTTCTCCAGCTCATGCACCTTTGAAACGTTATTAAAGGCAGTATCGCAATACTGCCTTTTTATTTTATTTACTTGTCTGAAAAAGAAAATCAAGTTATTCTTTATCAACTAAGAAGTTCTGCTATTTCCTGCTCTGAATAGCCTTTTGCTCTCATTTTTTCAGCTAATTCTCTGTCTCTTTCGGCTTTGCCTTTTTCTATTGCTTCCTTGTTGCTTGCACGATTATAGGCTTCACGCTGGTATTCTTCATCAAATAACTCTGCCATCATATCCACAACCTCCTTTTCATGCTCCTGAAGATAGGAAACAAGGTAACCTTTTTCTATACAGATACGGATTGTTTCCTTTGCACACATGATACTGTCCTTATAGATTTCTTTCTGCTCATTGAACACTTTACAGAAACCTATATATTGACCATAAATAGTCATATCCACTTTATTCAATATTCTGACTTTCAGTTCAACAGGTGAATTGCCATCAAAAAATGTTTCACTGAATGATACTGTTTCGGGGCATTTACGCTTACCGGTGTACACTACATAAAGTTCAGGCTTTGGAATTTTTACTTTTGTTGATGAATGTTCACTCTGTACGGTATCTGCAAGATAACGACGATATGTTTCTGCCAGATAGAACAGCATTCGCAATGGCATATTGGGATTCCATGCACTCTGTGCTTCAACAAGTATCACAAACTTATCTTTCACAATAAATCCTAAGTCATTGTATAATGTGTTTACAAGCACAGACTTGATTGTCTGTATCTGAATATCTAAAACAGTTACCTGTGTATCTTCCGGATGCAGTTCTTTATATAAACGCAGAACATTTTCTACATTTTCAAATAAGCTCACAAAGACACTGTCCTTCGATTTGGTTTTTGTTTTTTTGGTTTTTTGTTTTTTCTTTGATATCACTGGTTCTGCCTCCTTATTTTTATTATATTGGTCATCTCCATAGGCTCATGCACCTCTGGATACGTTATAACACGGCAGAACCGAAGTCCTGCCGATAATTTTTTTGAGTTTTTCCATTGCACGTCTTATCATATTCTGAAACATGAAACTTTTTCAGTTCTGTCATTAATCATCATCGGGAGTTGCACCGACCGCTTTTCGTTCTACTATTCAGCGGAAGCCATATTCATAGAAGCCGAGCAGTACCACTTTGGATTTTGTTCTTCAAAGGTTTTTAATGCACAGTCAATCTATAATAATCTACAACGTGACTGACTATTAAATTTTCAAGTTTCCTGCTGAATATCAAGATTATCAACATTATTAGTTTACCATTTTTTTGTGAATTTGTCAAGAGTTTTTCTGTAATTTCTGTTTAACTTCTTTATATAACTAAAGTATTTCTGTACTGAAAAAGAAAAATTCTATAACTGCCATATGCAGCGGATAGTAAATGTAAAAGAACCATCGGTTTATTTTCTTATATTTTCCATAACGCTCTTCGTTATATAAAGCAATTGGAACTACTGCCAGAAGCACACCATACTGATATGAAAATTCTGCAAAACTGTTGTATGCTGGAAGATATTTCAGCATTATCAGAACAACACTCACGCTGATGAACAGCATTATTTTGATTTTATTACGATTTCTGAAAAAGAAAAATATCAGTACCCATGCTGGAATTATAAAAGACCAGTCGCACAGGTCAGCAAGCATAAAACAAAATCCTGAGAAAAATATTTTCTTTTCAGTTCTTAACTTTCCGGAAATAATTTTCAGCATTATCAGACTCACGCAGAAATTGAACATCACATTCAGGTGCATAAGAAATTCCGCTATATTTTGCGGAGTACGCTGAAAAATCATGACAAAGTAAAATGGCTGTGAGATTACAGCAAACATAATCATTCTGAGAAAATATTTCCTGTAATTTTTTGTATGAATGAAACC
>CAMWKY010000211.1 GCA_947174965.1 uncultured Ruminococcus sp.
CTATTTGATAAAGATTATGGTATAATCAAGAAAAATGCAAGATTAAGAATTGAGGTAAATATGAGCAACAAACTTGAACTTACATGGCATGGCAAGAAGCAGAAAATCCGTATTGAACCACGCCTGCTAATAGAAATTCCTGAACTTTCCAATATGGGAAACGTTCCAGATACAGATAATATGCTTATTCATGGTGATAATCTGCTTGCACTTAAAGCTCTTGAAAAGAACTATAAAGGCAAAGTTAAATGCATCTACATAGACCCTCCATATAATACAGGCTCTGCTTTTGAACAATATGATGACAATTTAGAGCATAGCCAATGGCTTAATTTAATGCGCTCAAGACTTGAAATTTTAATGAATCTGCTTGCAGAAGACGGCTCTATTTGGATTAGTATTGATGATGACGAAGGGCATTATCTTAAAGTGCTATGTGATGAAATTTTTGGCAGACATAATTTTATTAGCACGGTAATATGGGAAAAAAAATATACTGTAGCGAATGATTCAACATGGCTTTCTGACAATCATGACTTTATACTTGTTTATGCAAAACATAAAGAAATATGGAAACCAAATTTACTTCCCAGAACAAAAGAAATGAATAAAGCATATAAAAATCCTGATAACCATCCTAAAGGACCGTGGAAAGCAACACCTCTCCACGCTAAAAGTGGTTCTGCACAATCAGCAAATTTTTCATATACCTTTAAAAATGGTGTTGTTTTTACACCACCGCCAGGAACTTTTTCACGTTTTTCTGTAGATAAATTGAGAAAAATGGACGAAAACAATGAGATTTGGTTTGGCAAAGATGGTAAAGCTATACCAGCAAGAAAAACATTTCTGTGCGATTTAAAAAAGCAAGGTGTTCCATCAAGAACTTTATGGAGATTTAATGAAGTTGGACATAATCATGAAGCACGTGAAGAAGTAAAAGTTTTCAATTCAGAGTCTGTATTCGCAACACCTAAGCCAGAAAGGCTGATTGAACGTGTTCTAACGCTTGCCACAAATGAGGGTGATTTAGTGCTTGACAGCTTTCTCGGAAGCGGCACAACCTGTGCAGTCGCTCACAAAATGCGACGTAAATATATCGGTATCGAAATGGGCGAACACGCATATACACACTGCAAAAAAAGACTTGATATGGTAATTTCGGGTGAGGATATGGGTGGTATCACGAAGTCTACAGGCTGGACAAGCGGTGGCAGTTATCGCTTCTATGAGCTTGCTCCTACGCTCATCAACAAGGACAATTTCGATGAATATATAATAAATTCCGATTACAGCCCCGATATGCTTGCGGCGGCGATTGCTCTCCATGAGGGTTTCACATATCAACCAGACAGCAAAATTTTCTGGAAACAGTCAATGAGTGCGGAAAATTTGTATCTTTTTGTCACAACAAAACATTTGAATTCTGCTTATCTTGAATCAATTATTTCAGGCATGAACGAAAATGAATATCTTGTAATTGCTTGCTGTTCGTATGATCAGGGTATTGAAAAAATCAGCCCGAAAATTACGGTTAAGAAAATTCCGCAAATGCTCCTTGAAAAGTGCGAATCTAAAAGGAAAAATTATAATCTGAATATTATAAATCCGCCTGTTTATGAGGAGAACGAATGTGATGAATGATTTTCAAATGTACACCACTGAATGTTGCAGGACGGCATTTTTTGTCATGAAACCAAAGATACAATTTATCTTGTTGAAGTTAAAGCTGAAAACGAAATGAATGTCCTCTATGTTATTGAAAAGGAAAATCGTGGCATTCAGTACTGTGAAACCGTTCACGTTGGAGCAATGCAAACGGGTTATACTGATACAAATTTAAAAATCAGATATATCCAGATATTTTACCGTGCAACCCGATAATTATGGGAAATCTCTGTGCAAATGAAATGTTCTGTGGTGACGAAGTTTTCAATCCAACCGAAAAAATCGTAAAAGGCGTGTATCATCTAAGCCATATTGCAGGGGATATAGTGTTATAAGAGCCGTTAAACATCTATATAATAATAGTATCAAGGCAAGAAAAGGCATAGAATATTAGAAACTATACTAATAGATTTTTTCTCAAAAATAAGCAAAAACACGCTCTCTGTATTGTATAAATCAAAAATACAGAGAGCATTTTCATAATATAATATCTTTCCGGTCTATTTATTTTGAAATAAGAAGCTTTCTCATTTCAACCATATCAAATACGTCAAGTTCACCGTCTTCGCATAAATCAGCTGCTTTCCAGTTGGCAAGTTTGGTATCTGGTACAGCTAAGAGCCATTTTTGAAGAAGAATAAGGTCTTCAATATCAAATTTTCCGTCCATATTTACATCGCCTTTGATTGTAATATTCTCCTCCGTTGCAAATACGAGATAGTTAGTATTATTACCATTACCGCCGTTCATACCAAGTGTAACTTTTTCACCGGATTTGAAATTCTTTTTATAGATTGCAAAAGTCAGGTCACTTGTAGCGGTAAGTACATCGTCTGTTTTTGTCCAGCTTGCAAGCCATTCGGGAAGAACTGGTACAACACGGGTATCAACTGCTATATAAATTGTAGTATCAGCTCCTGTTGTAAATGTACCTAAATCTTTGGTAAACATCTTAGAATCACAAGCTGTTTTTACAGCTTCTGCACCTATAAGATAAGATGGAACGTCTATTGCTGTAATTCCACGGTCGCCGAATATAACTGAATCTTTTTCAAACTTGTCATTGATTGACCAGTCAGCGGCATTTTCCTTATCATTGACAACAAGATTTTTAATAAACTTGCCGTCAAGCGGCTGAACTTCCGGATAAATTGGTGCGGTTGAATCGCCGAAATCGCCCTCTACTTTAAAGTTATCAATATAGAGTGAGCAGGGAAGTGTTGAATTTGCTTTAAGTTCGATTTTATTTTCTCCGATTTTAAACTCAATATTTTCGCTGACAGTTTTCCAGTCGTCATATCCTGAACCCGCAGGAAGTGAAAGTGTTTTAATCTTAGAACCGTTTACATAAAGGTCAACGCATTTCACATCAGATGTAGCGGAATAGCGGAGAGTCCATTTGAATGTTCCTGCCTTTGATGTTTTTACAGTATCTTTAACTGCGGCGGTATCCTTTGTTCCGAATTTTACAAATCCCATAGCCTGATACTTTTTAAGACCGCTGTTACAGCCGTTTGTCACATTGCTTTCAACATTCTTCATATCAAAGTTTTCACCCTCATACTGACGAACTCCTGTATAGAAATCAGGGAAATCGGGTTCAACCTGAGTTGCCTTTTTATAAGATGTCAAACGTCCTGTTTCATTTCCTGAACACTTGATAGAAATATCAACGGGTCCGTTATGCTTTATGGTAAGCTTGTATGTACCATCATTCCAGCTTTCTGTGATAACGCTTTCAGTTTGATTTACACCTCTGTCTTTAGCGGTAAAGGAAGGTTTATCGCCTGCACCTGTAATAGTGATTGACTCGGTTTTCAGCGTTTTAGCATCATCTTCATCATAGTTATTCATGTAAACATCAATGTGGTCGGAATACTCATTAATAACAGACGAACCGTAGAGTTGATGCTTGATGTCAAGAGATTTGCAAGTATTGTATTTCAGGTCAAATGCTGCACCCTTATCGCCGTCGCTTACCTTGCTGTTATAATAGGTAATCCATGTATTTTCATTATTTGCTACATAACAGTTTGCATAATAGGAATCGGGATAAAGTTTATTGAATTCCGCTTGTTTTGCAGCAATACTGCTCCAGCGTGAAGCTATTGTTGACTGCTTTATCTGTACAGGAATTGACTTTGCAAGGTCGTCAACAAGAGCATAAACCGTCGGAATAGTCTGATAGCGTCCTGTACTCTTGTAAGGATTGTGATTGTCCTTGTAGTTGCCGTCATTATCAATTCGGTACAATCCCTCAAACAAGGTTTTATATGAACAATACTTGTCATCGTTGCTTCCGGAATTTACGTCCTGAATAACAACAACCTTCGTGCGTTCGATTACTTCCTTTCTGTCGGGTATACGGATTGTTCCGTCAATGAACTTTCGCATAATATCAACATTTACATTCTTACACTGGTCATAGAAATCCCACTGGCGGTATTTATATCCGTCACTGTCTGTACCGTCCCAAAGTCCCTTGATGCAATCTGCCCAGATAAGCTCCGGTCCATCGATAACCGTCATACCGTTCATTGCCATACGTTCAAAATATACCGGCAGGCTTGTTGACAGACGGTACTGGTCTTTGTTCTGCGGGTCAAGGTCTCCGCCAATCCACGGATAATCTGTCCAGCCCGTATCGTCCCAGCGTACGCCGAAGTTTCCGCAGTAGCCGGAGATATATGCGCCGTAAATTTCGCTTTCAACATCTTCAATATAACTTGCCTGTGTATATTTTTCTTCAAGAATTAGATTGCTTCAATACTGACGGCACGCATTTTCCCAGTAAGAG
>CAMWKY010000212.1 GCA_947174965.1 uncultured Ruminococcus sp.
ATGGAGAAGTATTCCGCCTAAAAAGCCGAATATTCTGTCAGCATTTCTGGGCGGTATAACAAGAAATATCTGTCTTAATATTTTGCGCAGTCATTCCGCACAGAAACGCCATACTGATTTTGTTGAATCTTACAACGAACTTTCAGAAATAGTAGGTACGGAAAGTATTGAGGACGAAATTTTTACAAAACAGCTTGCGGAGTCCATAAATGAATTTATCGGAGAACTGCCCAAAATTCAAAGGAAAGTATTTGTCTGCCGATACTGGTATTTTGACAGTATCGAGGAAATAAGCGAGAATTTTGGATTCACCAAAGGCAAAGTGAAATCAATACTTTACAGAGTACGAAAAAATATGCAAAAACATCTTGAACAGGGGGAATTTTTATGAAAACAGACAAGTTAATTGATGCAATCGGTATGATTGACGAGAAATATGTGGCTGATGCACATAAGCCTTGTATGAAAATCAGTCACAGAAAAGTGAAAGGCTTTGCAATTGCCGCTGCTGCAATGCTTTGTATTGCTGTTCCGCTTCCTGCAATGACGGCATTCGGTTCAGATACAGCATACAACCTGCTTTACATGGCTATGCCATCAGTTGCACAGACTTTCAAGCCGATTCAGAAATCGTGTGAGGATAAGGGAATACGCATGGAAGTTATTTCAGCTGATATTCAGGGGGACGAAGCACATTTTTATATTTCCATACAAGGCGATATGATTGACGAAACTACAGACCTTTATGACAGCTATAATATAAAATGCCCATTCGACAGCGTGGGTCATGTCAGCTTTTCAGATTTTGACAAAGAAACAAAAACAGCACATTTCGTTGTGAATATCAAGACAATGAACGGCGAAAAAATTCCGAAAGGCAAGGTTACATTCTCTGTCAGAGAACTTATTTTTGACAAGCATGAATTTGAGGGTGCTATTGACGGTATAGACCTTTCAGAAGTGCCGAAAAATCCTCCAACAACGAAAGAGGTACGTTACAGAGGACACGGCTCAAAATATGAGATAGATATAAGCGATTACAGTTATCTTATTCCGAATGCTGAACCATTGTCAGTACCAATTGACGGCGTTTCTGTTACGGGTATCGGCTATATTGACGGCGCACTTCATATTCAGACATACTATGAGAATCTTCTGAAAACTGATAATCACGGTTATGTTTATCTTGTGGACGAAAACGGTAACCTTATCGGCGACAACTATTTTGCGGATATTTCGTTCTGGGAGAATGACGGAGATGGCAGTTATGATGAAAAAATAATCCCTGTTGATTATAATGAACTTGAAAATTGTTCGCTTATGGGTTGGTTCAGTACCTCAAACGGCTATGAATCGGGCGACTGGGAAGTTACTTTTAAGATGAAATAAAACAAAAGCCTGCTTTTTACAGCAGGTTTTTGTCTACATTGTAACAATAAAGCAGATGCTTTTTCCCTCATGATTTTCTACATCTATCTTAAATTTGTGCTTGTCTATGATTGATTTTGCAATAGCAAGACCTAAACCATATCCACCTGTTGAACGATTTCGGGATTCATCACTTCTGTAGAATCGCTCAAAAATCTTGTATTTTTCAGATTCTTTTACACCCATTCCCGTATTATAAACAGATAAAACTGCTTTTCCGTCTTCTTTTGTAAGTGATACACGTACAGTTCCGCCATCTTTGGAATATTTAAGAGCATTGTCAATAAAAATTCCTGCCATTTGCTTTATATGCTGTTCACTTCCGAAAACAAATATATTTTCGTCGATATTGATAACAAAATTTCTGTTGAGTTCAAAAGCCTGACATTCAAAAGGCAGGGCAGTATTTGTTATTGCATTACTTAAATTGAACTCCGTCTGAATGAAATTATTTGATTTGTTTTCAAGACGTGTAAGACTAAGTAAATCATTTACAAGAACATTCATTCTTTCTGTCTGGTCTTGAATATAGTTCAACCACTTGTTACTGCCTATTTCTCCTGCTAACACATCAGCATTTGCAGATATTACAGTAAGCGGAGTTTTAAGCTCATGGCTTGCATCAGAAATAAACTGTTTCTGTTTTTCAAAAGTATCTTTAAGCGGTCGCACGATTAATCCGCTTAAAAAATAAGCACCTGCTGAAAGAAATACTATGCTTATAATTCCGACAAAACAAGTTGTGCGTTTTAATTTACGCATCATATTTATTTCAGCTGTTCTATCAGAAAGTACTATAACAGTACCATTCGTTTTTTCTTTTGCATAAAAGCTGTAGTTGCCTGTTGTACCTGCATTGTTGTTACTGTCAAGTATGTTATTTATGTATTCCTGTGCAGTTTCTTCTGTAAGTTCGTCATTATTGTGTGATGCAAGATAAACACCATTTTTATCTGCCATTATCACAAAAAAATCAATTGAATCAAAAGATTTCGGCACATGATTTTCAGACTTGTTTCTGATGAAACTGTCATCAGGCGGAGGGTTGTGCTTTTCAGTTAATACTGTATATTCCTCCAAAACAGGAGTAAGCGTATACGCAGTTGGCAGAAATCCACCCTCCCCCCATATTCCATGGTTCGGACGTTTTCTGTCGTTATCGGGATATGGATTTTCCCAGTTATTCCAATCTGTTGGTGGTTCTCTCCAGTCATTTGGTTTAGTCCAGTTTTCGTCGGGTTTCCATTCAGGTTTTGTGGGTGGTTGAATAAATTCTTCTGTTGTAATTTGTTCTGTTTCTGTAGTAATAATCTCCGTATCAGGTTCAGTAATTTCTATAACAGGCGGTTCTGTATCGGGTTTGGCAGTTTCTGTAGCAATCGGTTTTGTATAATATTCAGTTTCAATAATCACTTCTGTTAATATATCAGGAACAGGCGGAGGAGTTGTGGCTGTTTCTGTTGTGGTATCGGAAACGGGCATGGAGGTTGTTGTTTTTTCTGTTCTGTGTTCGGGAAAATCAGGTTTAGGAGGTTCATTTTTATGTATATTTGTAAATGAAAAAGTATTTGTATTGCTGTCGTATTCAATACCAGATGCAACCTGCTCCAGTGCAACTTTTGTCTGGTGTTCCATAAGAATATCCATTATAATATTTATTCCGATAAGAAGTGCGATAAAAATTGCAATGAGAATTGATGTTATAATCCCGAAAAATTTAAGCTGTACTTTTCTGAACAATACTTCTCACCCCTATTCAAGAAAATAGCCTATTCCACGAGCTGTTTTAATCTGAACAGATGCAGAAACGGACGTTATTTTCTTTCGCAGAAATGATATGTAAACTTCAATATTGTTATACTCAACATCGCTCTCACTACCCCATATTTTCTCAATAATACGCTCTTTCGGAAGTATCTGTCCGTGATTTGCAATAAGCATCTCCATGATGTAATATTCTTTAAGACTAAGTTTCATGTCATTTCCTTTACAGCTTATAGAGCAGGTATTCTTGTGAAGTTCAAGCCCGTTGTATTCAAGTCGGTTTTCGTTTACAATTTCGCCTTTTCTTCTTGTCAAGGCACGTACTCTTGCAAGCAGTTCACCCGTAACAAACGGCTTTGTAAGATAATCATCAGCACCGCAGTCAAGACCGTTTATTTTGTCGTCAATCTCACTTCTTGCCGTAAGAAGCAGAACAGGTGTACTTATTTTTTCTCTGCGTAAATTTTTCAGAACGTCAAGACCGTTCATCTTCGGTAACATGATGTCAAGTATAATGCAGTCATAAACACCTGTAAGCGCATTGTCAAGACCGTCTATGCCATTGTAAAACGTATCAACAGAATACATATTGCGCTTGAGAAGTTCGGACAGGGCATCAGCAAGCTGAATTTCGTCCTCCACAATAAGAATTTTCATGTAAATCCCTCCAGAAAATATATCTTTACATTTTTATTATACCATAAAATCTTGAATAAATCTTAAATTTTCTGAATAAAAATAAAAAAATTTCCGAATAAGACGAATATACATACAGAAGCAATGCCCGAAAGTAGTTTTTAACTGCTTTCGGGCTTATCTTAATTATTGGCTTATTCGCATAAATCAGAATTTATTTTAATGCAACAATAACAGAGAATTTTTGATAGGAATAAACACTCTTGACATTTTTAAAATTGCATTTACGCAACATTTCAATTTCTTCTTCAAGTGAGCATTCTTTATCTAATTTTCTGCGTTCTTTCCATAATTCTATATCTTTATCTGTCAATCCGCTATTCTCTAACTGACTTTCCCAATAGGCATTATACCAATTATTCATTTCGAACTGTCCTGCACAAAATTGGTCATAGTTTACAAATAATCCGCCATTTGGTAATTTGGTATAAATTCGTGAAAACAACTCTATTTTATCTTTATCATCTAAATGATGGATTGACAAAGCCGAAAAAATAACTTCAAACTCTCCATTTGGAAGTTTATCAGAATAATCCATTATTTGATAAGATAC
>CAMWKY010000213.1 GCA_947174965.1 uncultured Ruminococcus sp.
GCTTGCAAGTGGACACCCCTTGAACCCCGATTTTGAAAACAGATAGAGAAAGGAAGATTGAAAATGGAAGAAAAGAATAAGAGAAACAAATACCTGAAAATTCGTGTCAGTGAGGAAGAAATGGAAGCTATCAAGCGCAAATTTCAAAACAGCGGAATGGATACACTCAGTGGTTTTGTCCGTGCGATGATATTCGAAGGCTATATCATTCAGATGGACGAAAATGAAATTCATGCAATCTACCAACTTGTTGGAAACATTGCTAACAGTATCAATCAGATAGCTGTCCGGGTAAACCGTACAAACAATATCTATGATAAGGATATTGAGGATATAAAGTTCAGATTAAATCTGCTTTGGCAGCCGCTTAACTTTTTGAAAACTAAGATTTTGCAGTTGAAACATTGAGTTATGTTGAGCAGTTCAAGCAAAAAAATAAACGCCCTTAGACAAGAGCGTTTGCAGAAAAACGATGAATACAGAGTAGCCAAGCAGAAGTCTGATAATCCGACAAAGGCAAGGTATATCCGGAGAATATTGCCGAAATTGAGAAATTGGTGCATCAGATTATACAGCCTTTGCTGTTTTTACGAACTCAGATAATGAGATTGAAGTGGTGAATTGTATATGGTTATTGCATCGAACTTATTTTGAATTATTGTGTCTTATGTGGCAGTTATTACAGTATCTTTAAAATTCTGAATTATAGTATTATTCCAAAAGAAAAACAGTCCGAAGAGTATCTCCAAGCTGTAAAATAATGTAATTATCCAATATTCCAGAATCTCTCAAAGAAAATCTTGAGTTTTTCAATTACATTTTCTTTTTTTGATTTGCGATTGCCACCGCCAAAACGTGATACCGCAGGAAGTATTCTGTCTATGTCAGTACCTGTTTCCTTAACCGCACCATCACGGAAAGCACGTTTTATAAATGCTCTTGTTTCTGCTTCTTTCAGTTTTTCTTCTGTAATAAGAGCAACAAGAGCCTTTTCACGTTTCTCAGCAACATAGGAGTGCCACTCATTCATTACATCATCAACATCATTAATACCATTTATGAAATTTTCAATAAGGTCTTTCTTGCTTCTCAGTTCAGGACTTGAATCAACAGCTTTCTGAATGGTGATAAGTACTTCCTTGTCCATACAATGACTATCATGATACTGTGCAACAAGCATAAGAATATAATCAATGTTGATTTCTATCTGCCTGATTAATTCTATCTCAAATACAATATCATCATCAATATTCGTTAAATCACCATTTTTGCGGCGTTCATTCCATTCATCACGCAAATCCTGATACCGTCCGAGGTAGTCCTGGAAGTCACGCTCCGAAATAATCTCCTTGCCCTCAAATTCATCAAAGCTTACAAGCAAGTTACGCATACGCAGAATCGCACCGAGTAAAGCAATAAAATCTTTCTGTCGCTCCTCTCCTACAATTTGAGGTTCATCAAGCGGAAAATCTTTTAATAGCTTGTCTATCATATCCACATAGCCATCAATATGTCTGCCCTTGCTGTCCTCATAGCCATTGTAGTAATCGTTAAAACTCTGCAAGGTAACAATACCGCCTGCTTCTTTATCTCCGAAAAGAGCAATAGCTGTATCTGTACGCTTTTGCAATGCACGGAAACACACGATATTACCAAAAGTTTTGATAGAGTTGAGAATACGGTTTGTTCGTGAGTATGCCTGTATAAGACCGTGCATTTTCAAATTTTTATCTACCCACAGCGTATTGAGTGTAGTTGCATCAAAACCTGTCAGGAACATATTGACCACAATAAGCAGGTCAAGTTCCTTGTTTTTCATACGGAGTGAAACATCTTTGTAGTAACTCTGAAATTTATCGCCTGAAGTATCATAGTTTGTATTAAATTGGCTGTTATACTGCTTTATCGCATATTCAAGGAAGTCACGGGAAGTTGAATCAAGTGCAGAAGTATCTTCCGGATTTTCCTCATCAAGAATGCCGTCAGGGTCTTCCTCGTTTGCACCATAGCTATAGATGACAGCTATTTTAAGAGCTTTTTCAGGACTTGCAGTCATCTGCTTCATAAATTCCTCATAGTAGAGCTTTGCAGACTTCACCGATGATACCGCAAATATGGAGTTGAAACCGTTTATACGCTGTTTCTGTTTGACTTCCTGTACCTGTTCACGCTTCTTTGCATCAACTACTTTGAAAATATTCGTCAGCACATTATAACTGTATGTACGTTCATTGCGGTATGTTTTCTGATTGAAATGTTCAAGTATATAACTTGTTACAAGTGAAATACGTTCGGGAGCAAGATATGCGGCTTCACGGTCAATATCCCACACCTTGACATCTTCAATATCTTCTTCTTTATCCATTGTCTTGATGTAGTCCACACGGAACGGCAGTACATTCTTATCATTGATAGCATCAATAATAGTGTACTGGTGCAGACGGTCACCGAATGCCTGTTCTGTTGTACGGAGGTTCGGGTTTCTGCCTGCTCCGGAGTTAATTGCAAAGATAGGTGTACCGGTAAAGCCGAAAATATTATATTTCCTGAATTTCTTTGTAATTGCCACGTGCATATCACCGAACTGACTTCTGTGACATTCATCAAATATTATAACAACACGCTTGTCATAGACATCATGTTTTGCGTTTTTCTTGATAAAAGATGCTAATTTCTGAATGGTAGTGATGATAATAAGGCAGTCGGGATTTTCAAGCTGATTTTTCAGAACAGCAGTTGAAGTATTGCTGTTTGCCGCACCTTTTTCAAAACGGTCATATTCACGCATAGTCTGATAGTCAAGGTCTTTACGGTCAACCACAAAAAGAACTTTATTAATATATTCCAGCTTTGAGGCAAGACGTGCGGTCTTGAATGATGTAAGAGTTTTTCCGCTTCCGGTAGTATGCCAGATATATCCGCCACCTGCAACAGAGCCGTATTTTTTGTAATTGTTTGCAATTTCAATACGGTTCAAAATACGCTCCGTAGCTACAATCTGATACGGACGCATAACAAGTAACAGGTTTTCAGAAGTGAAAATACAATATTTTGTCAATATATTTAATATAGTATGTTTTGCAAAAAAAGTTTTTGTGAAGTCCACAATATCGGGAATCACCCTATTATTGGCATCTGCCCAGAATGAAGTAAACTCAAATGAATTACTTGTTTTTGTCTTTCTACGGCTCTTACCTGATTCTTTCACAGCATTGTAACGTGTAGTATTTGAATAATACTTTGTGTTAGTGCCGTTGGAAATAACAAATATCTGCACATACTCAAACAAGCCCGAACCTGCCCAGAAACTGTCACGCTGATAGCGGTCTATCTGATTGAACGCTTCACGGATTGATACACCACGTCGTTTCAGTTCAATATGCACAAGCGGAAAGCCGTTCACAAGAACTGTAACATCATAGCGGTTCTGCCGTTTACCCGTATCAACTTCATACTGATTTATTACTTGCAGATGATTATTGTGGATATTCTTCTTGTCTATGAGCGTAATATTTTTTGTTGTACCGTCGTCACGCTTTAAGTTTTTTACGCTGTCTTCCTGTATCGTCTTTGTTTTCTCAACGATACCCTCATTTGCATTTGCGATATACTCTCTAAAAAAGCGTTTCCACTCGCTGTCTGTAAAAACATAGCTGTTGAGTGTTTCAAGCTGTTTTCTCAGATTTTCTATCAAGTCATCTTCCTTGTGTATGGTAAGATATTCATATCCAAGCTCACCAAGACGGCGGATAAAATCCTTTTCAAGTTCCGCTTCGCTCTGATAGGCATCGGCGGTACGGGGTTCGGGAGTATACTCTGTTACTACGGTATTTTCACTTGTTGTGGCTACGATGTTGAAGTAGCTCATGTTCTCAGCTCCTTTATTTTAACAGTATTTTTACGCAGATATGGTAGAGTTTTGTAGGTTGCCCAGACCTATTATGCGTGGTAGTCATAATTTTGATTTCTGAGCCACTGTAAATATCATCTAAGTTCTCATCAACAGATATTATCGGATATTGATATTTAAAGCCTTTTATATAATTACAGTATTTCTCCCAGAATGAAGCAAAGTTCTTTAATTCAGCATATACCAAACACACATTGAATAAATTTCCTGTTGTATCGTAAGTGTAAATCTTGTTTAAATGTTTTGTAAGATAATCTGTGTCCAAAGATTTGAGATTAAGAGCTTCTATAATTGTAAAAGGAATTTTATCTTTTTCTACTAATATATCGACTTCTCCTGATGAAATACCCGTAGAGGAAAGCCCTCTTCGTGTCTGGTCTTTTATGACATAATCATATTGTTCAAGCATATCACGGATATAATCATTACGCCAATTTTCTTCAGCGTTAATATATTGAGTATTACCTTGAAGTTTTATGCAGATATTATATAAA
>CAMWKY010000214.1 GCA_947174965.1 uncultured Ruminococcus sp.
AGAAAGAACCGTAGGGCATACGGGGTTAGCTCGCTTATGCTGTCATCAATAGATGACTCGAACGAGAACCGACTGCTTGCTTTTGCAAGAGGAAGCCCTCGCCTCTTAGCGAGTGTAACGAGCGTAGGCGGGGGAGGACGTCACATTACAAAAAAATATTTCGGAGTTGATAATATGAAATTACTCAAGAAAACTATGTCAGGTGCGCTTGCTCTCTGCATGAGCATAATATACCTTACACCTGCAAACAGTCTTGTCAATGTATCTGCAAAAGATATAACAGATACTATGGTATGGGATTCTGTAAAAATAGGCGGTGCAGGATTCGTTTCAGGTATCGTTTCAGGACAAAAAGAAATGTACCTCCGTACAGATGTAGGCGGTGCTTACAAGTACAACTATGAAAAAAATGAATGGGAACAGCTTTTCGCTTTCATTAATGAAGCCGACAGAGGTCTGTTGTCTGTAAAAGGTATCGCAATCGACCCGACGGACGATAATACCGCTTATTTCCTCTGCGGTTGTGCTTATTTCAGTGATGCACGTACTGTTATCTTCAAAACTACAGACGGCGGTAAAACGTTCACACAATCAGACGTAACTGAACATATTCAGGTACACGGAAACGGTGACGGTCGTGAGTGTATTGAGCCGATTGCAATTGACCCCGACAACACCGACACCATCTATGCAGGCGGTGACGTTACATCAGGCAAATCGGGTCTTATCAAGTCAACTGACGGCGGTAAAACATGGAATCCCGTTATGGGCTATGATGAATTAGGTCTGTTCTCCGGTGAACTCAAATACCCTATGTGGACAGATAATATGGTAAGAGGTACTGAACCTACCAAAGAGTATAACCAGCAGAACGGTATCGGCTGTATTCACATTGAGGGCGGTAAAGTATATGTCGGTACTTCCGTGACAGGTCAGGCTAATATTCACGTTGCAAACGTAAAGGACGACAAATTCACTGTTCTTACAAAAGATTTGCCGACAGAAAATTATCCCTGCTCAATCACAAATGACGGACAAGGAAACATCTTCTTTACTTATATTGCCGGTCTTGCTTTTGCAGGTATGGCAGGCGGTGCTTATAAGTATAACATCAAGTCGGGTGAAGTTACAAAATTCTCTGTAAGCGATAATGCAATTGGTATGATTGAAGCTGACAGAAACGACCCGAATAAACTCCTTGCAAGAACCTGCGGTGTGTGGGGTTCTCAACTCTATGAAGCATGGACTGAAGACGCTTCTCCTGCATGGGGCGACCAGTTTTTCCGTTCAACTGACGGCGGTGAAACATGGCAGGATATTACTCCCGGTGCAGAGGAAGGTCCATGGGGTGAGAAGTGGCAGGTATCAAACTATATGGGTACAAACGGCTACGACTGGATTTACAATAAGGCTTGCCATTGGGGAAGCAGTATTATCATTGACCCACGCAATTCCGACAGAATACTTCTGACATCAGGCAACGGTGTTTTTGCCTGCGATAACGTATGGGACGAAAAGGGAGTCCAGTTCTATTTCCAGCCTGACGGTGTTGAGGAAGTTGTTGCTCTTGACTTTGTAAGTGTTCCGGGCGGTGAGAACTTCTCCGCTATTGGCGACTATGACGGCTTTATCCACAGAGATATAAATGCAATACCCGAACAGTACAAGCCGAACATGGGTTCAACTTCTGCTATTGCATATTGTCCGCAGAATCCTGATGTTATGATTCGTATAGCAGAGGGTGATGCAAATAATCAGGCAAGCGGTTACTATACTCTTGACGGCGGTAAGACGTGGAGAGGAATGAAAGTTTCTACAGGCGGTAAGGCTGCTATAACACAGCTTTCTGAAGACAAGTACAGAATTATCAAATCCGGCAAGGAAAGCGGTTCGCTTGTATATTCCGACGACTTCGGCAGGACATGGGAAAATGCAACAGGTATAACAGGAGATAAACCGTCCTATATTCTTGTTGACCCTGAAGACCCGTCTCTTGTTTATGCTTCTGCTATCACATATAATCAGTACTGGGGTTCTGACCCTAACAAAAAAGAGCCTACTTTTGACGAATGTCACTACTCCATGTACGTAAGTCACGACTATGGCAAGACATGGGAGGAAAATCCAATCTGCAAATATGATATGTGCGACCATACAGGCGACCCTGCTTATGTTACAAGCGATACAATTGCTATGGCTGTTGGCTGGAACGGCTTGTATATCATTACAGAAAAAGGCACAAAGGCTGAAAAAACTGATGTATTCTATGCAAAAACTGTCGGCTACGGCGCACCTGAAAAAAAGGGCGGTGTTAATACTCTCTTTATCTACGGCAAGCCGTCTGAAACAGACGTTGAAGGCATCTACCGTTCAACTGACGGCGGTAAATCATGGGACTGCATCAATACTGACAGACTTTACGGCGGTACAGGCAACGGAAATTTCCTTGTCGGCGATATGAACGAATTTGGTACAGTATTCATGTCAACAGTCGGAGCTGGTATTGTATGCGGAAAACTTGCTGAAAATGTCGGCACATCATCAACAACTCCTACCACAACAAAAGCTCCTGCAACATCAAATACCACAACCACTACAACTATAGTTTCTGTTGCTGTTTCACTTCTTGGTGACGCAAACTGCGACAAGGAAGTAAATATTGCAGATGCAACGGCAATTGTACAGCATCTCGGAAACAAAGACAAATACGGTCTTACAGAACAGGGTCTCGCAAATGCGGACTGCTGTAACGTCGGCGACGGTGTAACAGGTCTTGATGCTCTTGCACTTCAGAAACTTGAAGCAAAGCAGATAAGCAAACTTCCATACACTGAATAATCAAAGATAAAAAACAATGCCATAGTATCTCAATATCACGGATACTATGGCATAAATTTTTATTCAATTATCTGAAACTGTTGCTGTCGTCGTCAAACATATCAGGATTATATTTCTTTGCATTTGCACCAAGTACAGGAGAATTTTTCAATGTATGCTGAAGTTTTTCTTTTGTCTGCTTTATGGTTGAGAGTGACCTCTGATGTGCTGCTTCTGCATCATTAAGCATCTTTGCAACAGATAATACGGCTTGTTTCTGAATAGTTCCGGCAGATGCCTGCGCTTTCTGTAGAATATCAACAGCTTTTTTCTTTGCTTCGGCAATAATAGCTTCCTGCGAACAGAGTTGTTTTGCTCGTTCCTCTGCCTTGCGGATAATACTTTCCGCATTTATTTTTGCCTCATTAAGAATACGCTGGCAGTCAAACTCTATTTTTTTAGCTTCTTTAAGTTCCTGTGGCATATTAAGGCGCATATCGTTAATAAGTTCGCCTAAACGCTCACTGTCAATCAGTTTTTTATGCGATATAAACGGCAAAGACGGAGACTTATCTATAAGGTCTTCCATTTCCTCTAAAATTTCATCAACATTCATATTTTTTACTCCTTAATTATTTCTGATAAGTCTCTGCTTTATGTCATCAAGAATGACTTCAGGAACAAAATGACTTATATCTCCGCCAAAATAAGCAATCTGCTTTACAACACTGGAACTAAGATACATATTTTCAGATGCTGTTGTTAGAAAGACTGTTTCTGCATCTGCATAGAGTTTTTTGTTTGCAAGAGCCATCTGAAATTCATATTCAAAATCGCTTACGGCACGCAAGCCCTTTACTATTGCAATTGCACCAACGTCCCTTACATAGTCGGCAAGCAGACCATCAAGAATATCAATAACAACATTATCAAGATTATAAGTAACAGCTTCAATCATAAGCATACGTTCTGTTGCCGTAAAGCTGGGTTTTCCTTTTCCCGCATTTCGTGAAATAAGTACAATCACCTTATCAAAAAGCTTTGATGCTCTTGTGATAATATCAAGATGCCCTAAAGTAACGGGGTCAAAACTTCCGGGGCAAACAGCTATTCTTCTCATTCTTCGTCCTCCAAAGGCTTTACAAAAACAGAAACATTTATTTTGCCGTATCTGTATGTTTTTTTCAGCGTCATTCCGTCTGGAGCTGTTGGCTGTTCAGCTTCTTTTTCGTATTCGCATATAATAAATCCGCCATCATTGAGTTTTGCTTTTGCAAGTGGCAGAAGTTTGTGTATATGACCGTATCTGTAAGGGGGGTCAAGAATGATAATATCAAATTTCTTTGCAGTAAGTTTTATATAGTCATAGCTGTCACGGTTTACAACATCAGCCTGTCTGTCAAGTTTTGTATTTTTCAGGTTTTCGTTGATACATCTGATTGATTTAAGGGAATTATCCACAAAAACAGCATGAGATGCGCCACGGCTTAAAGCTTCTATGCCCATTTGTCCACTTCCTGCAAAAAGGTCAAGAACTTCTGCCCCCTCAATTTCAAACTGTAT
>CAMWKY010000215.1 GCA_947174965.1 uncultured Ruminococcus sp.
TACTCATATAGAAGTTTTCCAAAAACAAATATGAAAGACTTATACAGCAGGCTATGAAATGAAAACAGGCAGATACTATAATATATCTGCCTGTTCTTAATTATTGAGAACTACTTTCTTCTTTATAATGAAAATGGCGATGCCTCACGCTTGTACGCAAGGCATCATCCATACTCTCTTTCTTTTTCAAAAGGAATATTAGCTTTCTTTTAAAAACAGCACCACAGAGTTGCTTTTCCCTGTGGTGCTTTCTGTTTGTCCCATTATATCGGAATAAAACCATATATGTTCTCTCTTGTTGTGCAGATAGAGAGAGTTTTTAGCTGTTTTCAACAAGCATACGTTTCATCATGCAAAGGTCAAATACATCAAGTTTGTCGTCCTCGCACAGATCTGCAGCTTTCCAGTTGGTAAGCTGTGTATCCGGAACAGCTAAGAGCCATTTTTGAAGAAGAACTACATCGGCCGCATTGAATTCACCATCAGAATTAACATCACCCATCATGCCAGTATTATTTGGACGATACCGGTATGTCACAACACTTGCGGCGCTATCCTCGTCTGCTTCCCAGTCACTCTGCTTGGAATAATAGTAATAGTCTGCAAGCTGACAGTTCTGATATGTTGCCATACGATACCATGCCTTAGACCTTGTTCCATGATCACCCGCAGAACCATCGCAAGTTGTACCAGACAAACAGAAAACAGTACTGTTATCATTTGCCCAGCCTAAAACAAAGTACGGATATTCACCATCCATTCCAGTGGACTGAACAACAACTTGATGTTCAGGACGAATATAATCATAATGTACGAATTTATCCGTTTGCTCATAATTTGCTTCAGCACCTGCTGATCCACCGCAGTAATGATAGAAATAATAATCCGTCATCACAAGGGTATCAGAGGTTGCCACCTGCTTTGCGGTTGTAAAAGGCTCACCGACAAATACATATCCGGATTCTGCAAGCTCGCCCTTTACCCAATCCTTTCCCGGAGAAGAAGTGGCTTTTTTCTGATATGAGTGCTGATATTGTATTTCATAATCAAAATCAGATATATCTTTCGGAAGCTTTTCCGCATAATACCAACCATCTTCACCGATTACGATTTGAGGAATTATATTATCTTTATAGGTATCACCACACACTTCACAGGTATAAATGGAATAGCCTTCTGATTCAAGCGTTGGGTCAACTTCTTCAATCAGATATTTGTGACCTGTTGCAGATATAGCTTCGGTATAGGTATCTCCACAGGGACAGGTATTGGTTTTGATTCCGGCTTCTGTACAGGTTGGCTGTTTTGTGATTGCGCTTGTATAATCGTGAATATGAGGAGGATTAAGATCATAAATATAATTGATTACATCTGGATTTATGTTAATTCTGCCTCCAGCACCATACATTGATGTGGCAACTGCAAAATGTAGGTGAACACCTGTACTATTGCCTGTTGTACCCATTCCACCAATCTGCTGCCCCTGACTAACATACTGATTTACCGAAACGCTGGTGTAATTCATATGTGCATAATGGGAGTAATAACCATTTGAGTGCTGAATTACGACCCCTTTTCCGTAGCCGATCCATTTATTTGCAACATCTCCGTCAATCACTGCCACAACAGTTCCGGACATCGTTGCTAGAATAGGCGTGTCTAATGAGCCACCGATATCCAATCCGTCATGAGATGATGAATAGTACTGATTGATTTTCTGTGTACCTTGTGCAGGCCACAAATAAGCTTCATCCGCATTGACATTAAAATCAGGAATTACAACTATCATGCTGACAATCATCAACATACTTACTAATAAACTGAATACTCGTTTTTTCATACTGCTTCCTCCACTTTAATTTTGTTTTGAACAGAAACGTATCAAAGATGATAAATACAACAAATGTTTTTTTAAATATTTTTTACATAATAAACCTCCTGAATTTATTTTTTGAAATGAAACAAATGAACTTATTATCCTTCCAACCTGTGACATAATATTAAGGGAAATATCATATCACTTTTTTTAAAACTTGAAATTTTACGAAAACTGTTGATTTCACCAAGAGAGCATACTTGAACAGCACACTTCATCTTGATACAATTATACATGATATCCCATAAAATTACAAGTGAAATGAAGAAAATCAGCATGATGTCTATAAAAAGAATATTTGAAATGTGCATATTGCCTATTTCAGATTGTTTGGAAGGTTACAATTCGTAGCGAATGTATGAAGGAGTTTATGATAGTTATGATTTTCTATTTCTGCATTTTGAAGTATCCTCTTGTAGCGATACTGCATAGTGCGAGGTTCGATTACCTTATCTGAACCCGACAGAATAAAGAAATCAGCTTGATTTCTAAATTTTTCAAAGTATTCCATAAGAAAATCGGGTATAGATACGCTTCTGAATGACGTTTCAGATTTCGGAGTTGAAATTATTACTTTTGTTTTTCTGATGCCATTAGATGAACTGATACGCTGAACTGTTCTTCTGATATGCAAAATCCTGTTATCAAAGTCTACATCACTCCATTTTAAGCCGCAAAGTTCACCGATACGCAGTCCCATAAAAAGAGAAATAAGGATTCCGAAAGCTGTAAGTGACATATTTTCTTTCAGATAGGAAACAAGCCTTTTCTGCTCTGTATTGCTGATTTTCCCGATTTGTTTCTTTTCAATTTTTGGAAGTACAACATTTTTCAGCGACAATTTAAAGCCGTATTCCTCCTGAGCATATTTCAGAATTGACTTAAAAACGGTGAAAATATCTCTTACATAGCTTGCAGAAAGTCCATCTGCAAGTTTTTTGTTTATAAACTCATTTACTCTGCCTGCCGACAGGTCTGCACAAGGAATATCGGCAAATTCAAGCAATATATGTTTCTCAAACTTCGCCTTGTAATTCGCAAAGGTTGACTCCTTGACACGATTCACAACAGCATTAAGCCATTCATCATAAATCTTGCCGACGGTGATATATCTGCCCAAAAGATAGCGTGATGCCACCTCACGACCAATCAAAATCTTGTGTTCAGCTTCATCATAAGTTCTGCCATAAACATACTGATACTGAGCCTTGCCGTTGTCATCGCAACCAATAATAAATTTGCCCATGTGCCGTCCATCTTTACGCAAAGTTATATTAACACTTGTATTTTCCATTCTGTAACCCTCCAAGCATTCTGAAATAGGCAATATGCACATTTCAAATATTCTTTTTATAGACAAACTGCTGATTTTGTATATTTCACTTGCAATTTCAGGAAAAATCATGTATAATTTTATCATGGAAAAGTGCATTATTCAATTGTACTTTCTTTGTAAAATCAACAGGTTTTCGTGAAATTATTAGTTTTGAGAAATCAGCTGTTTTAATTATAAGGGTTCAATGCGCTGATACTGCGCTTTAAGTGCGCTGAATATGTGAAAAATGAAAAGCTCCTTACGGTTTTTTGTCCGTGAGGAGCAATTTGTATTGACAGTATATTTATTTCTGTCTATAGCAGTAATGGGGAATGGTATCGGAGAATACAACTTTGACTGCACTGAATTTCCCCGTGACGATGGTGTCGATGGTGACGGTCTTTTACAGTCCTCAAAAACATCGTCACGACCGTCACTCATCGTCACACTCTACAATTTTCGGAGTATGGATTTTGTATCTTTTGAGCCTTACGGTACAAAAAGTTCAGAATACAGTTTCTCCATAATATCAGGAGCGTGAACTATCAACATTTTCCGCATTTTCAAAACCGATTGTGCTGAAAATGCGGAAAGTTCAGACATTCAAATTTCCTATGCTGTTTTGAAAAAACAATGTAAGTTGTTCATTACCTGTCAGCTGAAAAAGAATAGAGACAGATAATCCATATTGAAAAACCTATATTATTCCAGTTCTCTAAATCGGCTACGCTGTCAGCCGTCAGCTCCGCAGGACGCATAAGACACTTTTGATAGACGATTTCTCGGCTGTCAAAAGTGTCTCTGCGTTACTTTCGCAAAAGTAACAAAGGCAAAGTTTGTGAATTTCATTTTGTAAAAGGAGCTAATAATTCTTAAAAGTGTTACAGTTTATACTCATTACTCAAATACTGATTACACTTATTCTTATCTTCTATTTTTTATCTGTTTTCAAAATCGGGGTTTAAGGGGTTTTCCACTTACAAGCATTGTATTGTGTGGGTTTACAACTTTTGTACCCACGCAATACCGAGCTTGCTACAATAGATTTCGCCCCTGCGGGCGAATTTTCATTTTTTAAGATTCTATTCTCAAAAAAATCCGTTCTTTCAGGATTGGTACTATGCGATTTTCCCCTTTTCTTTCTGTCGGAATAATAAAATTTTTA
>CAMWKY010000216.1 GCA_947174965.1 uncultured Ruminococcus sp.
AATAAGGACACTCTTGTTAAATATGCCGGACATGATGAAGATGTTGATATTCCCGAAAATATCACTAAAATTGATTCAGGAGCATTCAAGGGCAATACTAAAATAAAAACGGTACATATTCCCGACAGCGTTATGGAAATATCCGCATCTGCATTTGAAAACTGCACGGAGCTTGTATCTGTTTGTCTGCCTAATCAGCTTAAAACAATTGACTATAAAACTTTCAGCGGTTGCAGTAATCTGAAATCAATAACAGTTCCCGCAAGTGTTGAAGCAATTCTGCATGGTGCTATGTGCTGTGGAGTTGATGAGATTGTTTTTGAAAACAGCGAGACTACATGGGAGCTTGAAACAGAATACGCTGACCCGTCATTTGATGTATGCAGAAAAGCAGGCAGTGGGGGAGTAAAGAAAATTTACCTGAAAGGCAGTGCTTATGAGGCATCAGAGGTTTATCGTTCAAAAAGTATGGCAACATACCTGAAAAACAAAGGACTTTGCCCGAAATGCGGAGGAAAATATGGTATGTTCGGCAAGTGTAAAGGCTGTGGCTCAAAGAAAGAACAGTGAGGAATAAATATGAAATATACTCAGGGACAATATATTATCATAAAAAAATCAGCAGTTGCAAAAGAAATATACAGCTTTGAAATAAGCTGTCCTGAAGTTGCAGAAGTTGCTGAAGCAGGTCAGTTTGTGCATATAAGAGTTGGTAGTTTCACACTTCGCCGACCAATTTCAATATGTGGAATCGACAAGAAAAAAGGTACTCTCCGAATCGTGTTTGAAATTCGTGGAGAGGGTACGGCTGAAATTGCACGTCTTAATGAGGGTGATTTGATTGATATGCTTGCACCGCTCGGACACGGATTTACAGTAAATCCCGATTTCAGAAAGGTTGTGCTTATCGGCGGTGGAATCGGCACACCTCCTATGCTTCCGCTTGCGCAAGCTTACGGCGGAAAAGCAACGGCAATAAGTGGATTCAGAAACAGTTCTGCTGTGATTTTGCAGGACGATTTCAGAAAAACAGGTGCAGAGACAATTCTCTGTACGGACGACGGCTCGGCAGGTATACACGGTTTTGTCACTCAGCCATTTGCAGAACTTGCGGAGCAGGGCGGAATTGATGCTGTATACACTTGCGGACCTATGCCCATGCTTAAAAATATTGCATCAATATGCAGAGAGAAAAATATTTACTGTGAAATTTCACTTGAGGAGCGTATGGCTTGCGGAATTGGTGCTTGTCTTGGCTGTGCCTGCCGTACAGTCAGAAATGATGAGGAATATTTTGCGCACGTATGTAAAGATGGTCCAGTTTTCAATGCAGAGGAGGTACTTTGGTAATGGCTGATTTATCTGTAAATGTTTGTGGTGTTGACTTTAAGAATCCCATAATACCAGCATCGGGTGTTTTTGGCTATGGCAGAGAATATGAAGAACTTTTCCCACTGAATAAACTTGGCGGTATTGCCACAAAGGGAACTACTCTGCATCTTAGAAAGGGCAATCCTGCTCCACGAATTGCGGAAACTCCGTCAGGTATGCTTAATTCTGTCGGATTGCAGAATCCTGGGATTGACCACTTTATAAGTACGGATTTGCCGTATCTGCTTACGAAAAATCTTGTTATACTTGCAAATATAGCTGGCTCAACACCTGATGAGTGTGCGGAGACTGCAAAAAAGCTTGATGAAACAGATGTTCATATGATTGAGCTGAACATTTCATGCCCGAACGTAAAGCAGGGTGGTGCAGCATTTGGCACAAGCTGTGAAATGGCAGGGGAAGTTACAAGAAAAGTACGTTCAGCTACAAAAAAACCACTTGTTGTAAAACTGTCTCCGAATGTAACAAGTATTGCTGATATTGCGAAAGCTGTTGAAGATGCAGGAGCAGACGCAGTTTCACTGATTAACACGCTTCTTGGCATGAGGATTGATATAAATACAGGCAGACCGATTCTGCATAATAATGTAGGTGGATTGAGTGGACCTGCTGTATTTCCTGTTGCTGTACGTATGGTGTGGCAGGTTTCAAATGCTGTAAAGATTCCGGTTATTGGCATGGGCGGTGTATCAAGCGGACGTGATGCTGTTGAACTGATGATGGCTGGTGCATCTGCTGTGCAGGTCGGAGCAGCTATATTTACAGACCCTTATGCACCAATCAGAATTATTGATGAAATGAATGAATTTCTTGACATCAAAGGCATAAAGTCAGTGCGTGATATAATCGGAACGGTGAAGCCATGGTAATAATGGGTGTTGATTTTGGTGACGCAAGAACAGGGATTGCAATATGTGGAAAAAGTGAGATTGCCGCATCTCCCGTCGGAGTTATAGCCGAAAAGGATTTTGACAAGTGTATTGAAAAAACTGCTGAAACCGCAAAAGAAAATCATGCTGAAATGATAGTTGTCGGCTATCCTAAAAATATGAACGGCTCAATAGGGGAGAGAGCAGAGAAATGCAGACTTTTCGCCGAAAAATTGCAGGAGCTTACAGGCTTTCCCGTTGAGTTATGGGACGAAAGATGCACGACTGTTTCCGCACACAATTATCTTAATGTAACAAACACACGTGGAAAGAAGCGTAAAGCTGTTGTTGATGCAGTTGCGGCAACTATAATTCTTGAAAGCTATCTGGGCTACAGAAAAAATAAGAAATCCGAATAAATATGTATGGACGGAAAAATCCGTCCGTGCATTATCTCATCATTGAAGTTATATCATCAATAAGATTTCCTGCGGCTTTGAGTGTTTTTCCTGCATTTTTCTTGATGCTGTGCTTTTTCATCATGCTTGCAGAGGAAAAGGCATAAAAGGCAAGACCTATAGCCGCACCAGCCGTTACACCTGTTGTTATAGCTTTCATATTCATAACTAATTCTCCATATTTTAATTTTAGTGAAAACCGTAAAATACGGTTGATATTATTTTTTGATTCAGATTGATTATTATTCATAAGGAGCTGAAATGTATAATCTTAACATTGTTTTAGTAGAACCGCAGATTCCGCAGAATACAGGCAATATTTCCCGTACCTGCGCTGTTACAGGTGCAAAACTGCATCTTGTCCGCCCTCTTGGATTTGAAGTTACTGATAAAGCCCTGAAACGTGCCGGACTTGATTACTGGGATAAACTTGATATATTCTATTATGATAGTCTGGAAGATTTTTTTCAGAAAAACAAAGACGGACATTTTTACTATTTCACTACAAAAGGAAAATATGTTCATAGTGAGAAAAAATATAAAAATAATGCTTATCTTATTTTCGGCAGGGAAGATAAAGGACTGCCCGAAGATTTACTGCACGATAATCCCAAAAAATGCAGGCGTATTCCAATGCGAAATGAATTAAGAAGCCTGAACTTGTCAAATTCTGTTGCAATTGCAACTTATGAAGTTTTAAGACAATGGGATTATCCTGATTTGTCCCGTGAGGGAAAACTAACACAATATGAATGGTAAAGGAGCGAAAAATGTCAAAAATAATGATACTGACAGACAGTTGCTGTGATATTCCGAAAGAAACTATTGAGGAACTCGGAATAACTGTTCTGCCTTTTGAAATCACGTTCGGCGGAGAGACATTCCGTGAAACTTTCGATAAAACAACAGACGAATTTTATGATATGCTTGAAAAATTCGACGGTATACCGAAACATTCGCAGTTATCACCGCTTGTTTTTGAGGAAACATATACCCGTCTTTATAATGAGGGATATACCGATATTATCAGCGTTTCTATAAACAGCGCAGGGTCGGGAACTTTCAACAACTCAATTATCGGCAAAAATGACTTTTTTGAAAAGCACCCTGATGCAGAAATGCGTATTTTCAATATCGATTCACGCTGTTATACTGTTTTTTATGGTTATCCGATTATGGAGGCTGTCAAGAAAATCCGTAAAGGTGCAGAAGCAGATGATATTGTTGCATATTTAGAAGACTTTTTTAATGTATGTGCTATTTATGCTGTTCCGTATAATCTGAAATACGCCAAAAAATCGGGCAGAATTTCCGCAGCAGCAGCTTTTGCAGGTGAACTTCTCGGCTTAAAACCGATTATCGAATTTGCCGACAACGGTACAGCTATGATTGAAAAAATCAGAGGTGAAAAAAATATCGTTTCAAAGCTCGTGGATTGTGCAGAAAAACGCATGATTCCGCAGACACCTTATATTCTTATTCATGGTCGTGACGATACACTTGCAAAAGAAGTCGAAAAGGAAATGTATAAGCGTACAGGAAGAAAAGCTGAAATGTTTGCAAAAATCGGTGCTGTTGTTGCATCAAATATAGGCGCAGACCTTGTTGCTGTTTTGGTAAGAAGAAAAA
>CAMWKY010000217.1 GCA_947174965.1 uncultured Ruminococcus sp.
CATCATTTCTGATAATATCATCAAGAGTTTCACGCTTTACAGCAATTCTTGATTCACCGTCATTAACAAAAACAACAGCAGGTTTCTGCAATCTGTTATAGTTTGATGACATTGAGTAATTATATGCACCTGTTGCACATACTGCAATAATATCACCTGATTCTGCGTGCTGTAAAGGCATATTTTCACCGATTAAGTCTCCGCTTTCACAACATTTTCCTGCTATTGTTACTTTCTCTGTACGTTCCTCATCTGCCTTGTTTGCAACAATTGCCTCATACTCTGATTTGTAGAGGATATAGCGTGGACTGTCAGCCATACCGCCGTCAACGGAAATATAAGTTCTGATATTCGGTATTTCTTTTCTTGCACCAACTGTATAAAGAGTAATTCCGGCAGGTGCAGCAATTGAGCGACCCGGCTCAATATAAATGAACGGACGGGAAATATTAAGTCTCTCACATTCAGCCATAACCACTTCTGAAACTCTCTCCATGAATACTTCAAATGGCTGTGGGTCGTGACTGTTGAGGTACTTAATACCAAATCCACCGCCTAAATTAAGTCCCTGAATTTCATAACCAAGCTCATTTTTGATTTTTGCTATAAATTCAAGCATTACTTTTGCAGCTTCTTCAAATGGGTCAATATCAAAAATCTGCGAGCCGATATGACAGTGCAAGCCGTATAATTCCACATTTTCGCACGAAGCAGCCTCTTTTACTGCTTCATATGCTTCACCTGTTTCAAGTGCAAAACCAAACTTACTGTCAATCTGTCCTGTTTTTACAAAATCGTGGGTGTGTGCATCAATACCGGGCTTGATTCTGAACATTATGTGCGGTCGTTTGCCCTGCTCCTTTGCAATTCTTTCAAGGCGGTGGAGTTCGCTTATATTATCAACAATAATATGTCCCACACCAATTGAGACAGCGTATTCAAGTTCCTCATCTGTCTTGTTGTTGCCGTGAAAACCTATTTTTGACACGTCAAAACCTGCTTTAACAGCCGTATAAAGTTCACCGATTGAAACAGCATCAAGTCCAAGACCCTCACTGCCGACAATTCTGCACATCTCCATACATGACATAGCCTTACTTGCATAATGCACTCTACCCTTGTCACCATAGAATTTCTGAATACTTTCATTGAATCGGCGACAGTTTTTTCTTACAAGCTGTTCGTCCATTACATAAAGCGGTGTACCGTATTCCTTTGCAAGTTCAACAGTATCAGCACCACCTATAGTGAGATTTCCTTTTTCGTTTACACTTAAATTTTCAGATACAAACATATTTTCTTACTTCCTTTCTTAATCTTCGCAGACTTCCTCAATGATTTCTTTCAGTTCGTCCACGCCTTCAAAAGTCATGGACGAAAACGGCACAACGTGCATATCATCAAAACACGGTATTTCCTTGCTGAATGACTGCATACGCTTTTCACGCTCCGTTTTTTTCAGCTTGTCCGCTTTTGTCAGTACAAGCACAAACGGCATTTCAGTATCAATGAGAAAATCAATCATTTTCAGGTCGTCTTTTGTCGGAGCATGACGCATATCAACAAGCATGAAAATCAGTCTTATATCCCTTTCGGAACTAAGATAGCCGTCGATAAGTCCCGACCAGCGTTCTTTTTCCGACTTTGCAACTTTAGCATAGCCATAGCCCGGTAAATCCACAAAACGTATATTATCAAGTCCATAAAAATTTATTGTAGCTGTCTTACCGGGTACGGAACTCACTCTTGCAAGATTTTTTCGGTTGAAAATCTTGTTTATGAGTGTTGACTTGCCGACATTTGAGTGACCTGCAAACGCAATTTCTATATGCTCCCCTTTCGGCATCTGTGAAAACTTACCATAAGAGGCTATATATTCTACTTTATTATAGTTGATTTTCATTGACACTGCCCCCTTAATTGATGAGAGCAGTATCAAGAACATCTGTAATATTCTCTGCAAATACAAATTCGACAGAATTTTTTACAACGTCGTCAACTTCTTCAAGGTCAGGTTTGTTTGCAATCGGAATGACTATAGTTTTTATGCCTGCCTTGTATGCTGCCATTGTCTTTTCACGCAGTCCGCCTATTGGAAGCACTTTTCCGTGAAGTGTGATTTCACCTGTCATTGCAATATCTGAACGGACTTTTTTTCCTGATAATGCGGAAACAAGTGCAGTTGTCATTGTAACACCTGCTGAAGGACCGTCTTTTGATACAGCACCTTCAGGAGCATGAATGTGTAAATCGTTGACTTTGTAGAAGTCCTTGTTTATATTATACTTATCAGCAACACTTCTTACATAGCTTACAGCAATTTTTGAACTCTCTTTCATTACGTCACCGAGAGAGCCTGTAACTTCTGTTTTGCCTGTTCCGTCAAGCACAATAACTTCCAACGGCATAAGAACTCCGCCAACTGATGTCCACGCAAGACCGTTTACAACTCCGGTCTGATTCTCTTTTGATGAAATATCACTTGTGTATTTTCTTGTGCCAAGCCAGTTCTGTAAATCTTTTTCTTTTACTATAATTCGCTTTGCATCTCCTGATGCTATTTTTTTTGCAGCTTTTCTGCAAAGTGATGCAATAAGTCTTTCAAGCGTACGCACGCCAGCTTCTTTTGTGTAAAAACTGATTGTATCGTGGATTGCCTTATCTTCAATTCTGAACTGCGTACCCTTTAAGCCGTGTTCTTTGAGTTGCTTTGGAATAAGATGTTCTTTTGCTATATGGAATTTTTCTTCTGCTGTATAGCTTGGAAGTTCAATAAGTTCCATTCTGTCAAGAAGCGGAGCAGGAATG
Source organism: uncultured Ruminococcus sp. (assembly GCA_947174965.1). Classification (GTDB taxonomy): domain Bacteria; phylum Bacillota; class Clostridia; order Oscillospirales; family Ruminococcaceae; genus Ruminococcus. The sequence goes on from CAMWKY010000217.1 coordinate 2,809, forward strand.
TCGTTTACATTATTTGCAGTTGTAATAAATACTGCCTTGCTTAAATCAAAGGGAACTTCTAAGAAATGGTCACGGAACGCCGAATTTTGCTCACTGTCAAGCACTTCAAGCATAGCAGATGACGGGTCGCCTTTCATATCATTGCAGAGCTTGTCAATTTCGTCAAAAAGAATAAGCGGATTGGCAGAACCAGCCTGCTCCAGAGCTGTAATTATACGTCCTGGCATAGCACCTACATAAGTTTTTCTATGTCCTCTAATATCTGCTTCATCACGCACACCGCCAAGAGAAACACGGACATAATCCCTGCCCATAGCTTTTGCAATAGATTTTGCAATAGAAGTCTTGCCGATTCCGGGAGGTCCTGCAAGACAGAGAATCTGCCCTTTTATATCGGGATTTATCATATGAACTGCCAGAAATTCAAGAATACGCTCCTTAACTTTTTTAAGTCCATAGTGGTCTTCATTCAGAACGGTTTCCGCTTTCTGTAGAGAGATTGTAGATTTTGTATATTTTCCCCACGGCAAATCAAGAACAGTATCAAGATAATTTTTTATAACAAATGCTTCCTGTGAAGCAGGGGGAAGTTTGGAAAGTCGTTCTGCCTCTTTTATAAGCTTTTCACGGCTTTTATCATCAATTTTAAGAGCCATTATATCATTTGTGTATTTAAAAACGTCATCGCCGTCATCTTCGCCAAGCTGTTCCTGAATAACCCTAAGCTGTTCACGAAGATAATATTCCCGTTGTCCTTTGTCAATGTTGATTTTTGTCTGTTCATTGATAATATTTTCAAGCTCCATTATTTCAATCTCTGAACTTAAACAAGCATATAATATTGAAAGCTTGCCGATGATACTTGATTCTTCAAGAAGTGTTTGCTTATCCTTGTAATTGATATTGCAGTTGAAAACTATAGCTTCAAAAAGATTTATCGGGTCGTCCTGCGTTATTATGGAGGACGTGAGTTCCTGTGGCATTTTCGGGAGATACTGCGAATACTTTTCAAAAGCATCTTTTACCAAACGCACGATAGCTTTTGCTTCAATACTATCATATTTTGCCCTTGAATATGTAGACGTACGCTTTACTTCTGCACGCATTGTCTTGCCGTCATCATAGAGATGCACAAGATTCGCCTTGTACATACCTTCAACAAGAACTTTCATAACATTATCAGGCATTTTTAGAACCTGTTTTATCTCGGCAACAACTCCGACTTTGTATAAGTCATTTGATTTAGGATTATCAACATAAGATTCATGCTGCGCAATGAGGAAAATTTTTCCATTTTCTTTGAGAGCTTTTTCAATTGATTCAATCGTCTTTGGTCTTGCAACATCAAAATGCACAACCATTTTCGGAAATGCAACAAGACCTCTCATAGCAACAGTATAGAATACATTTCTGGTGTGTGTATTCCTGCTATTTTTCATTACTCTTTCCATTCTCTAAATTCTCCTTTGCTTTTTAAAATTGTCGTAAATATATTATACTACATAATTTTTAAAAAATCAAGTAAAATATTTATTC
>CAMWKY010000218.1 GCA_947174965.1 uncultured Ruminococcus sp.
ATATGGGACAATGCTTAATAGTATAAATAATCAAATCAGGAACAAAGGACGGGTAGAATATTTTATTTACTGTGCTTTTCCACCGCTATATTTTATGAAGAATAACTATCCGATTTTGAAAAAAGTTCCGTTTTTACTGCCAGTTTTATGGATATGGAGATTAATCACATCTCTGATTACAAAACGAAATGCAGTTATGTTTAAACTCAAAGCTATTTTTCACCAAACGAAGATTTAATACTTTGCATCTTTAAAATAGCATAGAAATACAGTTTTTCTTTGTCTGTCACTCCAAATCATTCCGTTTCTTCTTTTTCTGCTGACTGACCTCACGCTCATTTTTGAGATACGCTTATATTTCCTGCCTTGCTTTAGCCAGTTCATCAGACTGACTGCTCTATACTCATTGTTTTTATGAAAACGCTCCTGTTTGACAGACTGAGCATCATGATTTCCATGATGCTTTTTTTCTTGCATTTTCCTGTACAGATTGACCTAAAATAAGTATAAATAATAAAATTAAGCACTGTACTAAATTCTGTTCGTACAATTTTACACTGAAACTATGGAGAATGTTTTCTTTTGCTGTAAGAATATATATCAAGCAATAAATAAAAAAGAGTTGCTATACCAAATGATACAACAACTCTTTTTTGTATAAATCACGAACCTGTTCCGCTGTATTTCATAGCACCGAGCATCCAGAATTTGTAGCTGAGCCAAAAGAACATGATTCCAAACAATGGCGACAACCATGACAATAATGGTATATCATCGGGACGTAAAATTACAAGACTTGGATAGTATGCAATAAATGCAATGGGCATAATAAATGTAAATATAAAGCGGTATACAGGACTGAAAATTGTAATCGGATATTTAGCATAGTCCTTAAACTTCAATGCTAAATCCATTACATAGAACGAATTTGTAATCCAAAAGCAGGTAGCCGCAGCAGCGTTCATTACTGCAATCATAATAAGCGATGCTGTAATCAGAAAAATTATTATTTTCAGAACGGCAAGCGGTGTACAGGCAAGACCGATTTTTACCCATGCGTATACAAGAGTACCCACTCCGAAAGCGAACTGTCCAAGTCCTTTTACATCAAAAACTTCAGATTGATAGTAGAAAAACAGATTTATCGGACGGAAACAGTATTTGATAAAATCACCCGAATAAACGTACATTCTTAAACTCCAGTTATTATCAAAAAAGCATTGTACAGGTGTGAGAGAAATCAGCGAAAAGCCATATAAGAAAAGCATTTCATAGTAACTCCAGCCGTTGATTTCAGAGAAGTTGCGGAAAAGTATCCAGAAACTTACAAATCCTGCAATATTTGTGAAAATCATACCTATTGTTGATATAATAAAATCTGCACGATAGCTCATCTTGCTTTTCAAATCCTGTGCGAGAATTTTGCAGTAAATACGGAAGTAAAAATTCAAACCTTTTCTTTTCATGATTTCAACCTCCGTTCACTGTAATCTGCCTGAGAGATATTTTCCAGAACAGACTGCTGAGGACAAACAATACTGCACACCATACAAGCTGAACCAACAATGCAGGCAGTACGGTTTTGATGTCTGCTTTACCGTCAAGCAGTATGGTCAGCGGAGTATTGTATATAGCCTGAAACGGCAAGTAATCGACAATTTTTCTGAAAGTATCGGGGAAAAATGCAAGCGGAATCGTTGCACCCGATAAAAGTTGTACAATTACTTGCTTCATTATGTTGATACCCCATATTGATTCCGTGTAAAGACATATTGTGCCAACAAGGAAGTCAATACTGTAGTTAATGATAACTGCCATAATCACAGAGATAATAAAATACAGCAGATTCAATCCTAAGTGAATTGCTCCGCCTGTAACAATGCAGACTATTATAAATGTCGGCAGAAATGTTGCAAAAAACTGTATAACAAAAGTTCCCGAATATGACCAGAACAGATAACTTCTATACCGCATAGGTTTCAGCAGGTCAAGAACTATTTTTCCCGATTGAATATTACGTCCGATTTCCCAGACTGTGTACATTTCCATGAAATTGAAAAGTGCAGTTGCAAGTACAAGATAAATCAAAGTATCATGAAAAGTCATGCCATTTACAAAGTCTGTTCCTGCTGAAGCATAAATAGATTTCCACAAAAAATAGACTATTGTAAGATACAGCAGATTTCCTGCAACCATAACAAGCATAGCAAGTCGGAACTGCATGGAATCAAGGATTCCTGCACGGGTGAGTGAAAAGTATTTTTTCAGTTTCATTCAACACCCTCCTCATAAATTTTCTTTATGACTTCTTCTGTTGAAATTTCCTCCAGCTTCATATCACGGATTTCGTGAGTTTTCTGAATTGCTCCGAGTACCTCCATTACATTTGCTTTTTCCTCATTGACAAGTATGGCAATCCATTCATCATCTGCTGAAACAGATACGGAATATCTTTCAAGTTCACTTTCAAGAGACTGTGACTGCTTTTTAATATCACCGTCGGGACGTATTTTCAACGTTCTGTATGCACCAAAAAAACGTTTCAGATGTTCAATATCATTATCATACAGCATTTTTCCTTTGTCGATAATTACAATACGCTGACAAAGTGCATCAACATCTCCCATATCATGAGTAGTCAGAATTACTGTAGTATTCTTTTCTTTGTTTAGTGCGTGAATAAGTGTACGTATTCTGCTTTTCATTGATACATCAAGACCGATTGTCGGCTCATCAAGAAATACGATTTTAGGATTATGCAGAAATGCCGCCAGAATATCGCTGAGTGTACGCTGACCAAGTGACATCTGACGTACGGGCTTATGTAGCAGTTCCTCAATATCCACAAGAGACTTATACAGACTAATCATATTATCATAATCTGAATTATCAATCTGATAAATATCCCTGAGCAGTTTCAGCGATTCTATCAGCGGAAGTGACCACCATAACTGCGAACGCTGTCCGAATACAACTCCGATTTCCTGAGCATTTTTTGTTCTGTCCTTGTACGGTACATTTCCGTTGACGAGAATTTCACCCGAAGTCGGCTCAAGAACTCCTGTCATCATCTTAATAGTAGTTGATTTTCCTGCACCGTTCGGTCCGAGATAGCCTACAATTTCGCCTTGCGCCACATTCATGGAGATATTGTCTACAACTCTTACAGTCTTGTAATCACGTGAAAACAAATCTTTGATACTGCCTTTTAATCCTTCGTGACGGTTAAGCACCTTGAATTCCTTAGTAACATCTTTTATTTCGATGATATTTGACATAATGTTTACCTCTCTTTCTGAAAATAAATTCCTTTTTGTCTTGTTATAGGACAATAAAGTGATAATTTTAGTATATCATAATATTTGTCTTGTGTCAAGACATTTTTTATAAGGAGTACTGAATTATGGCGAGAATCATTGATGGTGAGAAAATGAATATGGTTGGAAAACAAGTGCGAAAGTTCCGTATAGAGCAAAAAATGAGTCAGCAAACTCTTGCGGATAAGCTTGAAACGATAGCAGTATATATCTGTCGAGGTTCTATATGCAGAATTGAGGAGCAAACCCGAACTGTTTCAGATATTGAGCTGTGGGGACTTTCACAGATACTTGGTAAACCTATTGAAAGTTTCTTTATGAATGATTATTACAACTGAATAATAACATCACCCTCCGCATATTATGGCTTGCGGAGGTGTTTTTATATACTGTTACGATAACCATCAATTTACGAATGAAAAACAGCAAAAGAAAATTAAATATGTTTTTTGAAAAATAAAAGGCGATACCACATATAGCCATATTCATTTTACAGCAATTCCACTTTAGATTAATAATAGCCACAAGCAGAAAACCAGTGGTCAATATTTTCAGTTGTAACAGCAGAAAAGGCATCAATTGAAGCTGCCAGAGCATCTGTCCTCTATAGTTCCGACCTGAATCCGATTGAAATGATGTGGTCAAAAATAAAGTCCCTTTTACACAAATGGAAAGCACGTTCTTCTGAAGTTCTTGACCAGTTTATTGAAAAAGCTTTTTTGACTGTTACTACTGAGAATATTGACCATTAATTTTTTGCTTGTGGTTACTATTAATCTAAAATGGAATTACTGTAATCAAAATATTTTTAAATATTTGGTTATATAAGCTGGAAAAGATATTGCTTTTTTTAGTGCGTTATGATATAATTGAAAAAGAAATGAATCACTCACCACAATTTTAGACGGAGGTCAGAAAAGTTCTGCCTGATTATTAAAAGCAGAAATCATGGCTGAAAGAGTATGGCAATGAAATTATGATGATAATGATGAAATGAAGTACGAAAAAATGATTGCTGTAAAGT
>CAMWKY010000219.1 GCA_947174965.1 uncultured Ruminococcus sp.
CAAAAAACCTGCTCCATGAATATTGAAACAGGTTCAAAAATTTATTCTGATGTTTTTTCTTTTTTGAAAATATATTTATTTGTCGTGGAAATTGTCATGGCAGCTATAGCTACACCAAGCAACGCACCACCTATTATATCAGTAGGGAAATGCACATAGAGATAAAGTCTTGAAAATGCTATAAGCAAAGCAACCGCAAAAGAGGGTATACCAAGCTTTTTATCATAGTAAAACAGTATTGTTGAAGCAATAAAGCTTGACATTGTATGTCCCGACGGAAAAGAAAAGTCTTTCGGGTTTGCTATAAGCATATTTTCAATATCAATTATCCAGCACGGACGGTCACGCTGTACAATATTCTTTACAACAAAATTACCGATAAGTACGCCAACAATCATTCCTATAAGCATTGTTATACTGCATTGCTTATACTTTTTTTTGGCAGAAATAATCAAAGCAACAGCTACCCAGAAAATACCCATATCTCCGCACATTGTTACTATCGGCATAATATTGTCAAGAAATCCGTTTCTAAGATGCTCACGAACATAGTCAAGCACCATGAAATCTATTTCTCTGATTATATCCATAACTGAAAAATCCTCACTTTAATACAGATTCTTTGATTGTAAAATGTTTCGGGATTCCTCTGTCCATGATTATATTGAGTTCACCCTGAATAAGCGGAAGAAAATACTCCATAGCACAACGGCTTATATTGTTTCCTGATGCTGTTATAAATTCAGCAGGCAGAAACTTTTCTTTATTTGCAATCTGACACGCATCAGCTGTTTCAACTATAACCGTATACGGCATACTGCTTATTCTGCGGAATACCATTACTTTTCCTGTTTCACCTGCAAGGGCGTGCTTTACACCCTCTGCTCCTATTAATTCTGATTCGTCAATGTCAGTGCGTGAACAGATGTGAGAGGAACATCTCTGCATGACATTGAGTTCAATTGAGCGCACTTTACAGCCAATCTCACTGCGGACGGATTCCTCTAAATATTTTCCTATGCCTGAAAGATACTTATGTCCGAAATTATCAACAACACCAGACTGTACACCTTCGGGAACTTCCATTCCCTCCGATACAGCTACAATTACAGCCTTATGCTTTGCCATTTCGTGACGTACATCTTTTATGAATTTTTCAAGTGAAAACTCTCTTTCGGGAACATATACAAGGTGCGGAGCTGTTTCACCTAAAGCATGAAGTACCGCACTTGATGCAGTAAGCCAGCCTGCATGTCGTCCCATTATCTCAACTATAGTAACAGACGGCATACTATATACAGAACTATCACGGATAATCTCGTGCATTGTAGTAGCTACGTACTTAGCAGCTGAACCAAAACCGGGAGTATGGTCTGTTATACACAAGTCATTGTCAATTGTTTTCGGAATACCGATAATTTTTATATCAATGGAAATTTCACGGAAATAATCGGATAACTTATTTACTGTATCCATAGAATCATTTCCGCCTATGTAGAAAAATGCTCCAATTTGTCTTTGTATGAGTGTATCAGCAATTTTCTTGTAAATAGTGTCATCTTCTCGCCAATCGGGAAGTTTATATCTGCATGAGCCAAGAACAGTAGACGGAGTTTGTCTCAATAATTCTATGTCATCATTTGTGCGTATAATAGTTTTCATGTCTATAAGGTGATTTTCAATAACACCCTCTATGCCGTTGACTGAACCGAAAATAGCATCAATTTCAGGCTTTTTCAGTGACTCTTTAAAAACTCCTACCAATGAAGCATTTATAGCACAAGTAGGTCCTCCCGACTGTGCAACACATATATTCATCATATAAAATTCCTCCCAAGCGTAAATAAGTAGATACTGTTTTTATTATACACCAAAAATATACGCTTGTCAATGTAATTTTAGAGGAATCTTTTATGATATGGAAAAAATTACATAATTTTATTAAAGTAAATTTTTCTTGCAGTGGTGACAAGACTGATAAAGAAAATAACCGCAATAAGTGTGAAAAATACCTCTGCGCTGAAATATCCTGCTATTATCGCAGAAAAAAGCAAGGGAAAACATACAATTTTCTGTAATCTCACTCCTGTAAGTTCAGAAATTTTTACAGAACGCTCGTCATTTTCTTTTATGTACATTTCTTTCAATACTTTTTCGCTGTTTAAAGCAATAATATATCTTACAAGGAAAAAAACGCATAAAAGTATGAAAGTTAAAATAACACCTACTTGAAATCCACTGAAAAATTCACCAAAAATTCCTTCAGGTGTATATTTTTCAAATAATCCCGATGCACCGCCCACAAGGCAAATGCTGCCACATGACATAGCAAACAGTCCCATAGCCCAAAGTCTCTGCTGAATTATTTTTTTATAGTTTTCCATAATAATAACCTCCGATTAGTCAATATCCGAGAAATCAAAAACTTCCTCGATAGTAAGATTGAAATAACGTGCAATTTTGTACGCAAGAACAAGCGAGGCTGTATATTTTTCACATTCAATTGATGTAATAGTCTGCCTTGTTACACCAACAGCCATTGCAAGTTCGTCTTGTGAGATTTTATGCTGTTTTCTCAGCTCCTTAATTTTAGTATTCATTTCATCACCTTTCTTTTTTGCTAAGTTAACTTTGCAATTTTAGTATAGCACGCTTTGCAGAATTTGTCAAGTATACTTTGCAAAAAACAATATATTTTTTTATTTTAACAAAAAAATTCCTCTGAACTTAATCAGAGGAATAGAATTTCAGTTATTCACAACGCAGTTGACAATACCCTGATAAAGAGGTGCGGAATGGCTTGCAAAGCTATATCCGAAAGCCTGCGGGTTGCGTATCTGCGTTACAATTATGTATGAATCATTGTAGTTGCTGTAGTCGTCATATCTTTTTGAGCCGTTGTCATCATTTTTCTTTAAAGCACCTGTAATATAGAGGAAATCGCCCTCCCATGTTTCAGCAGTACCTGTTTTTGCATAGAAACTATAGCCGGCAGGAATTGAAATTCCAAGTCCTGCACCTACACCCGTCATGCCGTCAAGAAGATTCTGTCTGTACTCCTGTGGTATAGTTCCGATTACATCATGGTCTTTTGTGCCTGATTTTATAATGGTACTGAAATCATTTGTATCAACAATATTCTTGATAGTGAACGGCTTTACCATATCACCGAAAACGGCTTCACGTCCTAATGCTGCAAGATACAGCGGACAGGTCATGACATACGACTGACCAAATGAGGAACGGCGCAAATCGTCATTGCAGTAAATTTCAATATTATTGCTGATTGTACCAAAATCGCACTCAATAGGACTTACAAAATGGAAAATGTTTTCAAGGTCTTTCAGTACATCATCTTTGCCGATATTATCAAACGAATGTGCAAAGAAAATATTGCTTGAATTTACAAATGCTGAATTAAGACTTCTCTGCATGGGATAACCGCCATTTGTCTTGCTGTCCCAGTTTACAATTGATACACCGTCATAAAACCACTCGCCCTCATCATAAAGGGAGTGCATTTCGTGCTTATCAGAAATAACCTCTGACATTATCTTAAAGCATGAACCCGGTGGAAAATTCTGAAAACACTTGTTTCCGTAGTAACCCCATGCTAAATCCTGTTCTGTTTTTATTCCATAGTAATCATCAGGATTATATGACGGATATGACACTTGTGCCATGATTGAGCCGTCACTTCTCATTACAACTGCTGAACCGATAATTCCCATGCTGTCCATGTAATTATATATGGCGTTCTGGATTTTTGCATCATAAGTAAGCTGTATTGACTGTCCTGTCTTTGTACTGCCTACAGGCGTAGGATTTTCAACTCTCAACTGCTTATCGTATGTAAGGTCAAGTCCCTCTGACATCTCATTCAGCACATTCGCAAATGCAACTTTGTTTGAATCATTTGTCATGCGCTCCTCTTTGCCGTCCGCACCTTTAGAACTGAACATAAGAAGTTCACCGTTTGCATCGTAAAGATTGCCACGCATAACAGACGGTACTTTCTGAGTTGTAGTTACTGTTGTTGTAGTTGTTGCAGTTGTTGATTGTGCTGTAGTAGTTGTTGTCATTTTTGTTGTTGCAATTGCAGGTACAGCAGAACTATCTGTAGTAACTTCTGCCTTGCTTATCTCAAGCTTTGAACTGTCTGTATTTCCACTGGAAGATGTTGTATTTTCTGTTGCAGGCGGTTGTTGTACGTGACTTATAACACCTCCGCACGACTGCAACGATAAAACCGACATAATACATAATATTGTCAATAACTTTTTTCTTTTCATAAAAATTCTGTCCTTCCTGAAACATGTATCTGTTAATAAT
>CAMWKY010000220.1 GCA_947174965.1 uncultured Ruminococcus sp.
ACAATAATGTTGTGTAATGATATAATAAAATTGTCGAAAGACAAAAAAACGAAAGGAGTTTTGAAAATGAGCAATATTATTGCAGTTTCAAATCAGAAGGGCGGAGTTTCCAAGACTACCACCGCTTACAATCTCGGAGCGTGTCTGGCTCTCAACCACAACAAAAGGGTACTGTTAGCAGACATCGACCCACAGGCGAATCTCACGGAGTATTGCGGATATGAGGTTGACTACAACCTGACAATGACAAGTCTGATTATGACCGTGTGCAACAACGGTTCAGTTTCTCCCGACAAGGTAAAATCGGCAATCCGTCACTGCGACAAGGCAGGTGTGGACTTCATTCCAAGCGATATAAACCTTGCAAGTATTGAAACCTTTATGTCATCGGCACTTTCAAGAGAAACCATACTCAGACGTATTCTCTCCAAGGAAGTCACCAAAAACTATGACTTTGTGATTATTGACTGTCTGCCGTCACTCAGCACATTACTTATCAATGCAGTTTCAGCTTCTGATAAAGTGCTGATTCCTGTACAGACTCAGAAATTCTCTCTTGACGGTTTACAGGCACTCGAATCTATTCTCAATCAGGTGAAAATAACGATAAATCCGGGTTTACAGCTTATCGGTGTTTTGCCGACAATGGTTGACCGCACAAAAATCAGCAGAAATGCCGTTGAAACTCTTGCTGAAAAGTATGGAAATTATCTCTTTAAAACGGTAATCAGCAAGTCGGTAGACGCTGCAAAAAGTTCCGAAACAGGAATACCGCTTTGTGCAACAAACAGCAAACTTGGAATAGAGTATGAAACTTTTGCAATGGAGGTGCTTGAAAGATGTTAAGAACTCCCGAATTGGCTATGTGCAGAAAGCCACAGGTTACAACAAAGTGCTATGGCAAAGTGCAGAAGTGGGACGACAGAGAACAGGCAAAGCAGTTTTTTCTTGAAGCTATGATGAGCAGCGAGGGCAGTGAACGTGACAGATATACGTCAGTTTACATTCAGCTTGAAAACGGCTTGCCGTATTGCGTGGATGAGGATAACGAAAATGAAAAAGCCTGAATTTGATATGGAAACCTTTCTAAGCACTCCGACTGCATTGCAGAACGCTGTCAGGCAGATACCGTGCGATATGCTCCGCCCATATCATAACCACCGCTTTGAACTCTACACAGGTGAACGGCTTGAAGATATGGTTGAGAGCATCAGGGAGAACGGTGTACTCAGTCCAATAATTGTTCAGCCAATGCAGGACGGCAATTATGAAATTCTCATAGGTCACAACCGTTGGAATGCAAGCAAAATAGCAGGAATCCCCACAGTTCCTGCTATAATCAAGGAGGGTTTGACCGAAGAAACGGCAGAAATGTACATTATTGAATCAAACCTTATGCAGCGTGGATTTGACAATCTCCGTATCAGCGAACAGGCTGCTGTAATCGCTCAAAGGCACAACGAAATGTTTTCACAGGGCAAGAGAAATGACATTATCAGAGAATTGCAGATACTTGAAAATCCAACTTCGTTCCCAGTGGGTACGAAGTTGGAAAATGGAGATTGCAAACAAAACATTGCTGATAATTACGGAATGGGCAGAACAAGTGTTGCAAGGCTTATCCGCATAGACAAGTTGATTGATGAACTTAAAACCTTGATAGACAGCGGTATATTAGCTGTCAGAAGTGGTGTGGAGTTGTCATTTCTATCTGCTGAAACTCAGCTTGAAATTGCCGAACTTGCGGAAGATTACAAGGTTGATATGAAAACAGCAAAATTTCTCAGAGAATCGGCAGACGAAAACGGCAATGTTTCAAATGCTGATATTATCCGCATTCTTGACGGCAAAAAATCCGCTGATAAAGGTAAATCCGTAAAAATCAGCAATAACGTTTTCAGTCGATATTTTGAGCCGACGGCAAAGCCGAAAGAAATCGCTGAAACCGTTGAAAAGGCACTTGAACTTTACTTTAAAAATAAACAGGAGTAGCAAATGAAAATAGGATTGATTGACGTTGACGGGCATAATTTTCCGAATATTCCGCTTATGAAATTGTCAGCTTGGCACAAGAAAAAAGGTGACAGTGTGGAATGGTATGAGCCTATTTCAAGCAGTAAAATGGACGTTGTGTATATGTCAAAGGTGTTCAGCTTTACAGACGATTATCCGTACCCGATAAATGCAGATAAGGTTGTCAAAAGTGGAAGTGGCTATGCTGTCAGCCTTGTGGACGGAAAAGAAGTTTATGACAAGTCCGTTGACGTTAATCTGCCTTATGAAGTAGAGCATATTTACCCTGATTACAGCCTTTATCCCGATTTAACAAAAGATACGGCATACGGTTTCCTGACACGAGGTTGTCCGAGGGACTGTTCATTCTGCCACGTTGCTGCTAAAGAAGGAAAATGCTCCGTGAAAGTCGCTGATTTATCGGAGTTTTGGCGAGGACAAAAGAATATCGTTCTTTGTGACCCGAATCTGATAGCCTGTCGGGAGTGGAAAGACCTCATACAGCAGCTAATTGACAGTAAAGCATACATAGACATAAATCAGGGAATTGACATTCGCCTGATGACCGAAGAAAAAGCGGAAATGATAACGAAATTAAAGGTGAAAGATGTTCATTTTGCGTGGGACAGATACGCAGACAAAGATATTATTCTCCCGAAATTGCAGATGTTTAAGGACATAACGAGGTGGGGATACAGGAAAATGAGTGTATTCGTTCTTGTGAACTATGATACGACTTTCGAGCAGGATTTAGAGCGTGTCTACACTCTCAGAGATATGGGTTTCAATCCGTACATAATGGTGTATGACAAGGCTCACACCACAGGAAAAGATAAAATCAGACAGCTTCAAAGGTGGGTAAACAACCGCATTATCTTCCGCACAGTACCCACTTTTGAAGAATACAAAGTAATGTAGATATGAATTGAGGTTATTATGAAGAAGATTATTACAGTACTCACAACACTTTGCATCGCATCGGGCATAAGCCTTACCGCCCACGCTGCCGAAATGCTTGACAAGGACTACATTGAATCGGAGATTTGGGAGGAGATGTGGCTTGGTAAGAACGATGACGGAATGGAATATCCCGAAGCATCGTACAAGCACCACATTCTTGATAAATGGATTGACGAAAACTACGGCTCTGATGATTATGATTGGAGCAGAATCGGTGAATTGAAGTATGAGTATAAGGACTACTACAACCGCCTGATTGAAAATTGGGACTTCAATGATGACAGAAACGGCAGTTGGACTATCGACACCGAAGATAATTCTTACCGTTTTCAGCTTGTCAATAATCAGTGGAATATGATTGACAAGAATGGTGATACAGTCGATATATTCCCAATTTTCAGCACACTTGATGAGGACGAGGAAAAGCAGAATCATATTCCTGTTGGCGATGATAACGGCAATGAAAATAATGCTGTCGGCATTGCAGGAAACGGAACGGAAAAGCCGTCTGAGAGCCTTGAAAATTCAGACGGTAAAGTATCAGCCAATAGCACCGAAAGAGCCATAGACGGCATTCCTGAACGTTCTGAGAACAGTGCAATGCCGATTATTATAGGCTGTATTGCTGTTGTCGGAATCGGTGTCGGCGGTACAATTCTCTATAAAAAAAGGAAGTGAGGTAAGCTATGATTTTTGAAAGTAAAAACAAGGTCTATGACGATAAGAATGTACGATATATGGCGGAATGGAGTGTTGATACCGATACGCAGACGGTTACTCATACGGACAAGAATACCCTTGAAGTGAAAGAGTGGAGTTTTCACGAAGATTTTATCCGCTATCATCTGCACTACCGTGAAGAATATTCACCCGAACTGTTACAGAAAGTCATTGATAACGGCGATATTCTGCAATACCTTGAAAATCTGGTTGAAACGGTAAAAGACAAAATCAACAGGCAGACGGAAATATGGTGCGAACAGGATAAGGAGTTTCAGATTGCAAATGAATCGGGAAATCTTCTTGAAGTCGGAAAAATTGCGAATGGTTACAAAGAACAGGCGAAAAAAGACATTTATGATGCTTATGTCTATGTGTGAGATAGAAGTTTATGAGTAAAATACATTGTTCGAATAAAAAACAGCTACTCGAATTTGAATCGGGTAGCTGTTTTTTTATGAATTAACATTTTTTGTATTGATAAACAAAAGAACTGCTGTAACATTTATTCAACACTACAGCAGCTCTTATGTTTTTACTTTTTCTTTGCAGGTTCTTTGGGCTGATATGCACCCCAACCGGACGCAGTACCATAAGAAACCTTTGCCATCTTGTCTGCAACTGTCTTAATAACC
>CAMWKY010000221.1 GCA_947174965.1 uncultured Ruminococcus sp.
ATTGAATAGTATTCTTCTTTATATTTAATTTGACCATAAGGAGCATATATTGTTTCTTTGGTTGGATCCGTAGGTGTTGTTATTCCACCTTGAACATTACCATTGTTTATTCCTTCTTCAAATTTTTCTTTATCTATAATTATTTCTTCTCCATCAGAGAGTCCATCATTATCCGAATCAGAATCATATGTATTAGTTCCAAGAGGTTTACCGTTTGGTCTTAATCCATATATTTCAATTAAATCAGGAATAGAATCGCCATCAGAATCCATTTTCCAGAGCAAATCAAAATCCGGATTATTTTTCAAATCGTCAATATCTGAGTTACTGATTACATCAACAAGTTCATCTGCATATGTTACCTTAAAGAAATCGCCTTTTGTTATGTTAGCAATATTTTTTAAAAGCTCATCTCCTGAATTTCTTCCTAAACCGAACGTATAAATTTTTATTCTATTTTTTAATGCCTTAGAAACGGCTTCATTTGTAGCAACAGTATCATCACTGGCAGGTTCTCCATCGGATAAAAAAATAATTCTATTAATTGTTCTTGCATTTGAAGTATTTCCACTCTTCAACAATATATCTATAGCCATATCTATAGCTTTAGAATAATATGTTCCGCCGTTATCAGATAAATTTTGAAGTGAATTGATTAAATCAGTTTTGGATGATGTTAAGTTACACTGAGTAACAGTGGAACTTATATTAGAAAAAGTAATAATAGCAGCTCTGTCACCACTTTTCATATTATTTATAAAGTTTTCACAAGCAGTTATTCTTTTACAAGTGTAGCAACCATAGTTATCAAGCCAATATTTTTCCATATTAGCATCAGAAATTGGAGGACGAGGAGGTGCATCATCTCTAAGTTTTCTTGTTATTGGATCGTAGCCAAAGTTCCCCGTCATGCTCCCCGATGTATCAATTACAAAAACAGTGTTAAAATGTATGTCTGTAGTGTTTAGGATATTTCCAGTTATCGCTGAATTGATATTTTTTAAGCTTTCATCCCAAACCCTATACCACTCTTTTTTATTAACAACCATATATTTTGAAAAATGCTTTGTGATAACAGTAATTGTCGATTGTTCCTCGTTAAGCGTGGTAACAAAATCATTTTCTGATGTGCATTCAATAAATCTTTGATTATACTCATCATACCATAAAACGCACAAATCATCGAAATTGGTATCATTAAGCTTTGACTGATTTATTGTGAAGGTGATATCAGCAGATTCAAATGAAGTTGTCACTTCAAATTTAAAAGGATCACCGATTAAACCAACAACATCAGTAGCCAATAAATCTACATTGTACACACTTTCAATTGTTAAATTCTTTTCAAGATTTCCGTTTGTTCTCATATTAACAGAAATTGCTGATATTGTGTCATCATGTGATATAACATCTTTACTTATTTCTTGTTCTATAATTTCGTCTCCATCCAAAATACCATCGTTGTCACTATCCGGATTATTGGGATTGAATCCCATTTTTATTTCGTCGTCATCGTTCAAACCATCATCATCAGTATCAACCTTTAAAGGATTAGTGAAATAATCTTTTATTTCATTAGAATCAATCAGGTTATCTCCATCGGTATCGTCATTGAATGGTGATGTATGATAATTGTATTCTTCAAGATTATTAAGCCCATCAGAATCAAAATCTTCAGCATCATCTGGAATTCCATTTTCATCCGAATCTTTTAACATTGGATCAGTAAGAGTTATCAAGAATTCATATCCATCAGGTAGATTGTCACCATCAGTATCAAAAAGTGTAGGGTCAGATCCAATTGTTTTTTCTATAAGATCAGGAAGACCATCAGAATCGGTATCGTTGAGATAAACCCACTCATCATAAGGTGCAAAAAATTCCTCTGATATGTTACCAACAAACGAGCCTATGTTGCTACTGTTATTAGCATTAACACTCGGGCAGTTCAGCACAATGCTCTCAGCAATGATGACTACATTATTGAGATTGAGATTTTGAGCCGTTACAATTACACTTCCAAACGGAGCATAAACAAGTCCATTAAGATTGACATTTGCACTGTCAATAACAATATCTCCATACTTTGAGAAAAGAAGAGAATTATTGGTGTTTTTGACTTCTCCGTTAAGTGTTAAATCTTCCATTGTTTTTAATGCCGTGTTGATGTTAATGTTTCCAGTAAGGGTCGCACTTCCCTCGACATTTGTAGGCACATTGATGTTAATGTTCATTTCATCAAGGATATAGTCCTCATCGTGTTCATCAACATTTGAATTTGAAAAATACTGATTATCAATCTTATCAAAAATAAAAATCATTGATTACTCAGCACTTTCAGTCTTTGTGCCGTTCACGTTTACGTTTCTACCTGAAATGATAGTGCCGTTGGTTGCAACATTACCGTTTACAGAAAAGTTATCTGCATTAACGGTGATTGCACCATCATCACTTGAAGATGCAAACAACGTATACGGATACGGTTCACTGTTCTCTTCAGCATGAACTGAAACAATTGGTACAGCACTAACAGTCATTACTTCACTCAGTACGCCTGAAAACAATTGCTTAAGTTTAGTAATATGTTTCATACTTTCCTCCATTCTTCGTTACTTGTTGTTTACGAGATTTCTCAGTTCCTCTGGCTCAACAGGCTGTGCGAACCAGTGATAACAAGCACTCGAAACAGAAGTAGTTGCCACAACAAGTGCAAGAGCTGCCAACGCTGTTGAAGCCTTTGTCACAAAGTTCATAAACTTTTTCATTTCAAATCCCTCCTTTCAAAAAGCTCATGCAAATCAGGCTCTTTTGGCTGATAGAATGTAATACCACAAACGCTGCCATTTGAGATATACAGTGCAACCTTTATAAGTGCGAGAATTACAATTGCCAGAATACTCCGTTTTTCTCTTTCCTTTTCATCGTTAATCGCTATCACCCCTATTCAAGAAGTGACCAAACAAAGCCGCAATCGCAGATAACAATATTCCACTTGATACATAAAGACTTAAATTTTGATATTGGAATAAAAGCAAGACAATTACAGTAAGGGAAAGAATGATTGCAAGAAAACGGCTTTCAACCTTTAACTTAGCACTCTTTTCCTCAGACATCGGCTTATTCGGGTGTGAAACCGGAGCAAGACAGAAAATGATTGTAAGGGCTGACACTACAAAAGAAATACTGCAAGTTTTAGCATATTCCGATATATTGCAGATACCGTAAGAGAAAATTAGCATCACAATAGTAAGCGTGAACATACAGCTCAGATGACTATTTGCGTGGTACCCACCTACAAATCGCCTTAATCCCATAAATACGGCAATAAATACTATAACCGCAAGCAGCGTATGGGAGAACAGAGCAATCAGCAGAACAATAATGGTGTTCAGCACATCTGAAATCAGTAGCTCCAGACCATAGGCATATATTATTTCTTTGGATTCCTCAATTATTTTCTGAATAACAAAAAAATGTGCTATGTTTTTTGCAAGTTTTGAAATCATTTCTGAATCACTCCCTGCAAGAATCATAGCACATACTGGAAATATTTTCAATAGGTTTTACACAAAAGTGTCACAAAGTGTACTCAAATGTCGTCTTCTTGTACCGAAAAGCAAATAATTAAAATTACAAACGATTACGAACCATAATACTCAGATTAAATATTCCGTCCTCATAACCGTACTTCATAAGACCTTCAAGTCGCTCAACTGATGACTTTATACTGCTCATTCCTATGCCGTGAAGTCCTTTTTCTTTCTTTGTAGATGACAGTACAGCGGTATCAACCTTATCTGATGTATTGGTGATGACAAGAAAAAGTTTCTCTCGTTCTTCCGTCAGGCTTATCCATATATGCTTATGTGGAGTACCAGCCCTTTGGCAACCTTCAATAGCATTATCAAGACCATTTCCAATGATACGGCATAGCTCCAGTTCATCAACTTTAATGCTCGTTATTATATTGACTTTACAAATAAATTCAATGTTATATGTCTGAGCAAGTGAGCCTTTGATATTTACGATTGAATCAACAGCATTATTTCCGGTATAACATAGCCTGTTGGCAAGCCGTACAAATGAACTCAGCTTTACGAGGTATTCTTTGGCAGCGTCGGTATCATCATTTTTCAGCATATCTTTCAGAACTGAAAATTGATTTTCTATATCGTGCTTAAACTCCCTTACCTGCTTGTAAGATAAAGTAAGAAGTTTGTAATTCTCCTGTTCTTGCTGCTTTAGGGTTTCAAGATAATTTAGTTTGATTTTATCCTCATAGCTTTCAAAGAAATTAAACATCGCAATATTTATAT
>CAMWKY010000222.1 GCA_947174965.1 uncultured Ruminococcus sp.
CCTTTATGCTGATACCAAGAAAGTAATTACATATTATAAAGGCAGATATATAACATATTCTCTTAACAATTGGAAGAAAATAAAATCCCAGAAAGCCAACGAGATAAAGCCTGGTGATTCATACACATTTGAAACGTGTGGAGATTACATTTTTATTTTTGATGATAATTCAGGTGAGTTAGTAAATACTATTGATATAACTTAAAAATAAAATTACCTTGCAATTTATTTGCAAGGTAACTTTATAACTGCTTAAGGGATTATATTTAGTTTATGTAAAATTCAGGGTATAGGTCGTATTCAGAATATTCTTGTTTTGTTGCAAATATGTAATCAAGTATTTCATCTAAGGATTTTTCCTGCATATCAGTTTTAAAGAACTGTGTTTCTGCCCACATAAAACCTTGATTTTCAGAATCAATATATCCACCCATTCCAATTTGCTGTTTGTTTATCCTGCAATATTCATACTATATAATCATTTCAACTTGACCATTATTTTGAAAGAGTATATGTAAGAAATCTTCCCAATTACGAAAAATAAGTGCATTTGATTCTGAAACCTTGTTATTTTTAATATATTGCTCAATTATTTTATTCATATTCCACCATATTTTATTTTACTGTACAGAGTAATCTTTGAAGCATATATTCAAATCACAATGACCATCAATTCCGGGAACTTTTCCTGTACTTGAATACTGCCACATATCATAATTATAGTAAAATGATGGACTACTGCTGTATTCCGCAAGCCAGAAGTCATAATCCTTTATTCTTGGCATATCAAGTTTATGAATTGCTGTAGTCAGATTCTGATAAATCATAGGCTTATAGCCAGATGCTTTCACTCTTTCACAAAATGCGACACAACAGTCCGCAAGAGTTTCAACACTTACTGTATCTGTTCTTGCTTTGTCATTGAATATCATTTCCCAGTCAAAAACAACAGGGTATGTAATGTTGTATCCATAGATTGCATCAAGTACAGCATCAGCTTCTTCAATTGCTTCATCTGTATTTACTGCCTGCGAATAGAAGTATACACCGACATCAAGTCCCGCATTAATAGCAGATTCTATATTCAGTGCATAGCTGTTGTCTATGACTATTTCGCCACTGCCATATGTTCTGTAGCCTATGCGGATTATAGCGAAGTCGATACCAGCATTTTTCACCTGTTCCCAGTCAATATAGCCCTGATGTTCGGAAATATCTATTCCTGTAATTGCTGTAGCTGTTTCAGTTCCGTTATATGTCATGAATCCGTCTGAATTTTTCACAAAATTATCAGGATTGAGCGGACTTTTCAGAACATCGGCAAAAGCAGGAATAAAAGTTTCTCCCAGTGTATTATCATGCAGTAATACTTTTGCGCCATTGTACTGATAGAACGTCTGTTCTTTGTTGATAATTGGGCGGACACGTTCCTCCGTCTTGTTTGCAGGAACTGCCAGTCCCGAATTTCGTATAAAGCAGAACCATACAATAAAAATGAACATGATAAGAATTATTATTGCCTGAAAAACTGTAATTGCTTTCAGAACGTTTGTTTTGTTTAACTTCATTATTTCCTCCATGATGTTTTTTATTATAATAACATATTTTCAGACATTTGTAAACAGTTTTCATGATATTTACAAAAAATTTTATCTGTTGAAAAATTTGCTGAAATGTGATATAATAAAAAATGGAGGTTGATATTTTATGAATTTTGCAAGACTTGAAAAAAATCTGACAGACAACATAAAAGAGGCACAGCTTAAACTTGGTTTTGATAAACGTCCTATGAGCCTTAATTATATGAGTGTTTCATTAGGACATCTTCTTGACGGTGAGTGTACAGAGAATGTGCTTGCGGAGTTTGCAGAGTATGCAAAAAGCCGTCTGGGAGCGATTACTTTCAGGGCAATCAGAGACGGCTTCTGTATTACTGTTTCCGCAGAGGGTACAGCTTATGTAAATAATTTAACAGGATATGACTTTATTGCTGAACTTATTTCAGCGGTGAGAAATCATGGTACATCTATGGAGCAGGTACTTGAAATTTTCAGCAGGTATTCATCAGATGTGATAACTGAAAAAAGCAACAGTGACGAATTTGACCTGCTTGTATATTTCGGCAACGGTGCGCCTGATGAGTATTACTATTGTCTTACAGATGAGGGCTGTCATATCACATATCATAGATTTATCATGGAAGATTATATCGAGTTAGGATTCTGATAAAATCCTTGTACATATAAAGCGAGCCTAATGCAATCAGCGGAATGTTGTTTTCCATTGCATAATCAATGGCAGTTTTCATGGCTGTATCTGAATTATCGCACGTAGAACCAAGTATGCCGTATTTCATGAACGACAATAAAAGTGTAGTTGAATCCAATGCACGGGGATTGTCGGGCTTTACTGTATATACACGGTCGATATATTTTCCGAGCATTTTCGGGTATAGTTCATAGTCCTTGTCCGCCATTACTCCTATAAGCAGAGCGACTTTTGTATCAAAATACTTTTCTATGCTGTCTGCTGTCTGTTTTATTCCGTCGGGATTGTGTGAGCCGTCGAAAATAATTGGCGGATTTAGTGAGAATACCTCAAATCGTCCATGAATTTTTGTATGTGCAAGTCCTTTTTCTACGGCACTTTCAGGGATATTCAGACCCTCATTTTTCAGGATTTCAACAGCAGTAAGCACATTTGCTATATTATATGGCTGATATTCACCAACAAGTGAGCATGAGTATTTTTTTGTACCGTCAAAAACTGCTTTTATTCCTGATATATCGGATTTTACAACATTCAGGCGTGAATGTTCGGTTACATACAGCGGAGAATCTGTTTTCTCTGCTGTTTTTATTATGATTTCAAGTGCGTCTGCGTTGTTTCCACCATATAGAACAGGGCTGTTATGCTTGATTATTCCTGCTTTATGCGAGGCTATCTCCTGAATTGTATCGCCTAAAAAAGCAGTATGGTCTATTGCAATATTTGTGATAACCGACAGCAAAGGAGAGTTGATTATATTTGTCGAGTCGGTATCACCGCCCATTCCACATTCAACAACGGCAATATCGCAGTTTTTATGGCTGAACATCTTATAGGCAAAAGCTGTAAGCACTTCAAATTCTGTTGGTTTGTCGTCCATATCTTCGCAAAGTGGAATAATATCTGTCATAATTTCCGCAAAATCTTCTTTTGAGATTTCCTCACAGTCTATGCGGAAACTGTCTGTAACTTCTGTAAGTGCAGGAGACGAAAAACCACCGATTTTATATCCTGATTCATGCAAAATTGCTGACAGCATTGCACAAAATGAGCCTTTTCCGTTAGTACCTGCAACATGAATTATTTTTGTTTTTTCTTGTGGATTGCCTAAGCGTTCACAAAGTTCTGTTGTACGTTCAAGTCCTAACTTACTGCCACGCAGGGACGCTTTTTTCAGATATTCAAGTACTTCGTTATAATCTGCCATTGTTGCACACCTTTTCAAGCTGATTTGCAAAAGCCTTGTTTTTCAGGAGCATATAAATTATAAAGAACTCCAGAAGTCCGATACCGATATATGTAGGTATACGGTATATAAGCAAAGAAAATGGCATCTTTGGAGGAAGAAAATGCAGTCCTGCCGATTTGATGAGAATTGAGCCGATAAGGTGAGCAAGTCCGACAGAAAAAGCAATATTAAGTGTCTGATTTTTTCTGAATAATTTCATTGAAACAAATCCCGAGATGATACCAATACACATTGCACCGAATGATACAATAGGATTTATGGAATATCCTTTGAGAATACTTCCGATAACGTCCGCACCAAGTCCGACAGCACCGCCAATGAATGGACCAAAGAAAATTCCAGCCATTATTACAGGCAGATTTTCAAAGCTGATACGGATAGCATCAGTTATGTTAAAGGCAAGGAATTTGCCGAAAACAATACTCATGGCAACGAGAAGTCCTGAAATAATCATGACCCTTAAATTGCCGAAAAGTCGCAGATTTCCTGATGATGTGTTGTTTGATTTCTGTGTGTACATAAAATAAAAAACCTCCTTTTCCACATCATACGACAAGAAAAAGGAGATAAACTCACAATTAGTATGTCATATAAAGCGGGATGCAAAATGCGAACCGCAAGCAACAGCTTTTCGTCCTGCCGACAACTCCCCGTCCGGCAGGCACTTCACGAACGCATTTTTACTCTTTAATGATTTTAGTCGGAAATTAATTCCGCTGTAACTATTATACAAC
>CAMWKY010000223.1 GCA_947174965.1 uncultured Ruminococcus sp.
ATCAGCTTACTGCTTCTATCTGTCATTGGAACTCTCACTTTTTACAACTGTAATATTAGTACACGGAGGTGGTATTTTCATTGACGATGCCCGTGTAGAAGGTAATGTCATTAAGTTAAGATAAATAAGTGAAAATAGCGGGAAAAAGATTAAAATAAGAGAATACATCGGTCAGAGTAAAAAGACAAAATAGCACGACAAAAAGACAGATTATGGATCTGCCTGAAAAAAGTATTGTCACAGAAAAGATTTTATGATAATCTGTAATTAAAGCCGATAGCGGAATGATAATGAGTTTTTCTGGGAACATTACGATCAGGTCTGACAGGGCACATATTTCTGGCTATCAGCTTTTCTAAATGAGAAGGACTGACATGATCAGAGCGAAAGAAATTAATGCAGATATGTACAGCAACGGCGTAATTTACTTTGGAACGGTATTTATTATGCTTATCATCATCTATGAAGATATTTTCGGTGATCAACATAGAGAAGTTGTACATGATAATACTTGCAAAAATTTCCTGTATCATACAGTCCTTTTTTTGAGTGGAAAGCGATAAGTCCGACATGGTATTTAAGTTCACGGAAGGAAGTTTCGATGCCCCAGTGCAGCTTGTAGATATATCATTGGCAGAAAATTCTTCGTCTCAAAGGTTAGTGACAAGAGTTTCGTAATTATCATCAGATATTTTTATTCTTATGATCCTGAATTTGAGCGGATATGTCTCTTCTGAACCTTGTGGAAGAAAGTCGAAAGTCGAATTTTTGGCGAGAAATCGGTATTTGTTCGGATTCTTTTTAACCTTTTAGTCAATCTTATGGTGAGAAGTATATTGGCTTCAAAATCAGCTTCCTCATTAAGAGGCAGATTGAATTTCTTTACAATGCCTGTTGTGGATTTGATACAGATAACATACTTCAGACCTTTGTTTTCAAGATGAGCAATATTGTTGTAAGAATCATAATTTGTGTCAGCAACAATGATCGAATCATGCTTGAAATTTTCAAGCATATTTATGAGCGCTTTATTTTCATTTTCGTCTCTGCTATCCTGCAAAACAGCGTCCATATATCTGCGTTTCAGAAGATCATAAAGTGCATTCAGATGCATAAGATTATAGCCTTTTGAATAGATATGAGGAGCGGATACCTATTAATTTCAATAAAAAAACGATAGCTTTTCAAAACCCAAAATGCACCCTTTTCAAATATAAAGGGTGCATTGTATCAAAATTGCAGTCTTTAGCCATACCTGCACCCTTATTTTGATACAAAATAGGGGTGCATTTTTACGTTCTGAAAACGATGCAATATCGGCACTTTCTGAAAAGTGCCGTTTTCTGTTGCCTGAATAGGGGAGTGACATTCGCCTTGAAAATGGGGTGAAATATCGAAATTCAGGGGTAAGCGTTTTCTTTTGCACCCATTTTGACCCATTTGCACCCCATCGTTTTCTATTGGTCGAAAGTTCCGAAAAATAGGGGATTTTCAAGTGCACCCTCATAATTTCCTTGGACAAATAACAAAAAAACAGCCGCCACAGTAATCGCATTGACTACTGCGGCGACTGATTGTCTATTTTATGCTTCAATTTCCGTACCATCAAGGAACTGAAAACTTGTACTTTTTGTTATAAAAAAAAGGTATGTCTACTTATCTGTCTGCAATTTATGAGTAGACAAAAGGATAGAACATAAAAATCCCTTCCAATTAAATCGGAAGGGATTTTACACTATTATTGCGATGGATCAAAATCCGGCTTTTGTCAATTCGTCCATGAAGGCTGGTTTACGTCGATATAATTCTCGAAAATCTGCCACAACTTTTACAGTAAGTTCTGTGCCACATTCTTTAGAAAATTTCTTTAGTTTTTCGCAAAGAATCGCATATTCAGAACAAGTGGAGGCTCGATTACCCTCATTTCGGATATACTTTTCATAAAGATTTTTGCTCTGTTCCTTAAATTCAGTTGTTTTGAGTTTTTCGTAATAATAGCTGATTTTAATCGAATATTCACAACAGAACTGATAGATTCTGTCACTCATATTCTCATATGAAATGATATATTCGTAGTAGTATGAACAGTCGCTTATCGTTTCAAACAATTCCCATGACTCCTCATCATAACCGTTATTACAGGCATCTTCAATATCATTTTCTAGCATGAATATGATTTCTGCATAAATTTGTATCTTGTCAACGGCTGAACTGAGCTTTTTTGTTTTGTCAATAAGTAACCTGCCTGCTTTTAATACATCATCAATATCAGAACGTCCTCTGAAATATGCATCAGAAATACGCTTGAAATCTGAAATAATGCTGCTTGTATCAGAAGTTTCAGAAAGTCTCATACGCAGATAATTTCCAAATCCCTTATCTTCTTTTGCGTGTTCAAGTATAATTTCCGCAAGCTGTGCAGTACTGCATTTTCCCAATAATTGCGGAAGATTCAATTTCTTTGCAGAGGGTTGAGTGATTTTTATATTTATTTCACGCAAAGCATATAAAACTGCCGCTTCATGTTTACAGTATGCTCCCATATCATAAGGACAATCGCAGCTCACATCATAAATATTTCCGTGATCGTCCATTTCTACCGTAACATCGTAAAGTTCACTGCCGTCAACCTCAGCGGTATATTCATTTTCGGAAATCTTTTCAATTGACAGAACAGCACCGTTTTTATAATAATTTTTTCCTCTTTGCAGGATAGCTCTATCAAAGTATTCTTCAAAATTTTTCAGATTCATCGTCTTTTGCTCCTTTGTTTATGTTAGAGTTGCGCTCAATGTTGACAGTTTTAGAAGAATATCGTTTGCTTGCTCTTTGTTTTACACCATTTTCGTCAATCACTACATTGCTTCTCCTTTGACGTTCTTCTTTAACCGCATCAAACATTTCTTTTGAAATAATCTCCAGATGTATCTGTTCTGCCAGATACTGATGTTTCTCTCCAGAATTTTTCTTTCATTTTCGATTCGGAAAACCATCAGTATACGTTTTTTTGAGTAATACGTTGCCTATATATTTTTCGTTAGTCAGTATTTTTACAACTGTTTGATTGCACCACTTTTTCTTACCAGAAGGTGTTAGAATTTCTTTGCTTTCAAGTTCATTAATGATAGAAAGAATACTGTTGCCTTGGAGATATAAATCAAATATAAGACAGACAATTTTAGCTTCTTCAGGGAAGATTTCTAAGTCACCATTTTCATTTTTTCTGTATCCGAAACATCTCCTGTTGTATAGTTTTGACGTTCCGTCTTTCATTCCTTTTTCAATGCCCCAGAATATATTTTCGCTGCGGTTATAACTTTCTTCCTGAGCAAATGCCTCAATCAGGGTGATCAGAAATTCACTTTCATATTTGGAAGTGTCAATTTCTTCATTTTCAAATATTACTCTTACACCGATTGAACTAAGTTCTCTTAACAGACTTATCATTTTAGCAGTATTACGACCGAACCGACTGACACTTTTTGTGAGGATTGTATCAATCACTCTGTCCTTACAGTCATTTATCAGTCTTTGTAACTCCGGTTTATTATCGTCCAGACCAGAATGAAAATCAAGATAAATATCAATAAGCCGCCATCTTGAACTGTTTAATACTGTTTTTGTCAAATGAGATGCTTGTGCCGACATGCTACGAAGCTGGTCTGTCCGAACGGAACTTACTCTGCAGTATACTCCGACCTTGCGTAGATGCTGAAATGAAGGAATGACAGGGATTGTCGTTACTTTTCTTTCGCTCATATTGTCTTCCTCTTAATTATTAAAAGTGAGTCTTATAACAAATTGGATTTTTATAATGATTTGGCATTACAATTATGTATTTTATTATATATCTTTTTTAATATAGCTTTGATATCAATATTTTATTATCAAACTATATTGTTTATCATGCCATAATATTTCTTTTCTTTTTTAATAAATTTATGGCTTGTCCCAATATTGCATATGCAGGATGCTCAATAGTTAACTTTGCTTGTAATCCAATCATACTCATTAACAGATAATCTAATCTGTGTATTTCACTTCCTAATTTGAGTGTTTTATAGAATTCCTTAACCACTGCATTTGAATTGAGTTCTTTAGTCACTTGTATATAATAATTTTCATCACGGTAAAATGTATTAGAAATTTTTTTATCGGGATGCAGTTTTTCTCGTTCATCTTTAGGAATTGAAAATGAACTTTTGCTATGATTGCAAATATTACAGGATAATAC
>CAMWKY010000224.1 GCA_947174965.1 uncultured Ruminococcus sp.
GGTAAAAAAATGAATGGTAAAATAAAAGTACTTATCGGAGACGATTCAGCTATAACGGGAGTAAGTACAGCAAACAAACTTCGTGAGCGTGGAATGTACGCATATACAAGACGCAAGGACTCTGATGTTATAATTGAGTCTATAAAGAACGACCCGCCTGATGTAGCTGTACTTGATATTACGGCGCAGAACGGTGATGCAGTTACGATAATGAAAAGAGTAAAGGAATCGGGCTGTAAGTTCCCTGCATTTATCATAACATCAGCTTATGACAATGAATTTATTGAACGTCAGGTCATGGAAAACGGCGCATCAAAATTTCTGCTTAAGCCGTATGATGCAGATGACCTTTTCTGTGCGATAAGTTCAGCACTTGGCGACAAAGCCGACAGTTTAAGTGATGATATGGAAATTGTTGTAACGGACATTATTCATCAGCTTGGCGTACCTGCACACATAAAAGGCTATCACTATTTAAGAACAGCTATTCTTTATTCAATAAAGGACAAGACACTGCTTGACAGCGTGACAAAGCTGTTATATCCTACTGTTGCAAGTTTATACGACACAACAGCATCAAGAGTTGAGAGGGCTATCCGTCATGCTATAGAGATTGCATGGGACAGAGGAAATGTTGATACTCTCAATTCATTTTTCGGCTATACAGTCGATACAAGCAAGGGCAAGCCGACAAATTCGGAGTTTATCGCCCTTATCACTGACAAACTTAGACTTAAATATAAGTCTGTACTCAAAACAAATTAGGAGAATTTTTATGTTTAAGAAAATTGATATTACAGAACTCAACTTCAATCCGTTTACAAAAATCGGCAAGGAGTGGACACTTATAACAGCAGGAAACAAGGAGCATTTCAACACAATGACTGCATCATGGGGACAGCTTGGCGTATTATGGAATAAGAACGTTTTCACCTGCTACATCAGACCAAACCGCTATACATATGAGTTCATTGAGGACGGCGAATATTTTACAGTGTCATTCTTTGGTGAGGATTTCAGAAAAGCACTCTCTTTCTGCGGTTCACATTCGGGCAGAGACTGCGACAAAATGGCTGAAACAGGACTTGTGCCGACTGAAATTGACGGCTGTGTGACGTTTGAACAGGCTGATATGATTATAGTATGCCGTAAACTCTACAGCTATGATTTGCAGGAAAGCGGTTTTCTTACAGATGACGGAATACCTGAACAGTTCTTCAGCAAAGACCCTTATCACCGTGCTTATATTTCAGAAATTACTGCTGTATATGTAAAAGAATAAACAAAATCCGCTGTACTTTTTCTTGTACAGCGGATATTTTTTCAACAGTTTCTTTTATACATAAGCCATAAAAATTCAAGGAATCCTATACCAACAAATATAAGCATTGTTTTCATTGCCGGCTTTTTCACCTTGAATCTTGTAATAAATGCAATTGCGATAATCAGCATAAAAGCTTCATACACAAGCGGAAAACTTTCGCCAATATCCTTTTGAAAACTATAGATAAGCGGAAATATTAATGCAACGCTTGTAACAGGAAGTCCCTCATATACTTTCCGTACTTCACTTGTTTTTTTCTGCCGTGATTCTTCTGTAACATTGAAATATGCAAGTCTTATAACTGCACAAAGCGGAAACAGTATCAGAAAAGGCAGGTCAGCGAGTGTGTTAAGTCCGACAGAGTAGCCGATTACGGACGGCAGAACTCCGAAACATATCGCATCACAAAGCGAATCAATCTGTATGCCGAAATTTTTTTCATCATCAGTACGATTTTTTTTGGTACGTGCAACTTTTCCGTCGAACATATCGCACAAGCCTGAAATCATAAGACATACTATTGCATAGGTCGGGTGCGGAATATCTCCGTATAATCCGCCTGCAAAGAAAATTCCTGCAATTGCTGATGCAAGACCCATGTATGTAAGAATAACAGTATAACTGTAAAAACCAATCATGTTTAGCCCCTATATTATAATTTATGTCAGAAATTATTTTTTCTTTTTTGTTGACTTAGTTGTTGTTTTTCCGTCTTTTTTTTCACGTGCAGTTTTCAGACGTTCCTGCTTAGCAGTTTTTTCTTCTATACGGCGATATGCTTCCTCATAGAAATACTCCTGCGAATTAATAACTTCCTCTCCCTCTTTGCGTTCAACATGAACATAATTTCCGTCGGGGAGCATAACTCTTGCTTTAACATTGTCTTTCATGAGAATATTGAACATATCGTTTACACGCTTTTTAAGTCGTTCATCTTCAACGGGGACAGCAACTTCAACACGGCGGACAGTATTTCTGCTCATATAGTCGGCAGAACCGATATATATTTTCTGTTCAGCACCTTCTTTTCCGAATATGAAAATACGGCTGTGTTCAAGGAATCTGCCTACAATACTTCTTACTGTTACATTTTCAGTATATTCAGGAACTCCCGCAATAATACAGCATACACCACGCACAACAAGTTCAATTTTCACGCCTGCCATTGATGCTTCAACAAGCTTATTTATTATAGCCTTGTCGTTGAGTGAGTTTACTTTTGCACCAATATAGCCGTTTTCACCGAGTTTTATCTGTTCGTCCATCATTGTGAGAATCTGCGGACGGAGTGCATGAGGAGAAACAAGAAGTTTGTTTGTACTTTCAATAAAAGTGCCGTTTCTTAGAGATGCAAAAACTGCTTCTGCATCTTCTGCAATAGCCTTGTCTGCCGTCAGGAGCATCATATCAGTATATATTGTAGATGTTTTTTCATTGTAATTGCCAGTACCGATTTGTGTAACATAGTCAAAATTTCCGCCTGTTGATTTTCGCTTGATAAGCAGTAACTTTGAATGTGCCTTGAACTCCTTGAAACCGTATATTACAGTTACACCTGCTTTTTGCAGAATCTTCGACCACTCAATATTATTTGCCTCATCAAATCTTGCACGGAGTTCAATCATGACAAAAACGTCCTTGCCGTTTTCAGATGCCGTACACAATGCACTTATAACCTTGCTGTTTCGTGCAACACGGTAAAGCGTAATCTTGATTGACGTAACTTTCGGGTCAACAGCAGATTCTTCCAGCAGTCTTATGAATGTGGCGGACATTGATTCAAACGGATAACTCAATAAAATATCCTTTGACTTGACTTGCGCAAAAACTGAACGTGTATCGGTGAGCATTGCGGACTTACGGGGTGTGCGCAGAGTGTAGTGAAGTTCGGGAGTGGTGTCAAGTTCCTGCAACTGAAACAAGTATGACAAGTCAAGCGGAATATGTGAGTTGAATACACGTACATTCTTGATTTTCAGCTTTTTGCAGATGTAGTCAAGTGCATCACGGCTGAACTCGTCTGTAATTTCAAGTCGGACAGCAGAAAGTCTTGTGCGCTTGTATACAAGTTCTTCCATGCGGTCACGAAAATCAGCACCCTTGTTATTAACCTGTATATCGGCATTTCTTGTAACTCTGATGATTGCTCTGTCCTGAATCTTACAGCCCTTGAACATGAGATGTGCAAAATGCAGGATAATTTCTTCTTCAAGAATAAAACGTTTGCCGTCGTTTCCTAATGGTACAATTCTTTCTCTGTGTTCGTGTTCTGTAGGTATGATGCCGACTGAAATACCTTTTTTTGTGCTGATATGTACAGCTACATAAAGTTCCTTGTTTTTGAGGAACGGAAAAGGCAGTGCATCATTTATAATCAGTCCTGAAATAAATGGTTTGAGTTCACGCTTGAAATAAAGTTCAAGGAAAGAAAGTTCCTCAGCAGTTGCAGTATTGAAATTCACGTGTTCAAAGCCATATTTTTTCAGTTCTGCCATGTTGTTTCTGTAAGCATCTTCAACAGTCGGCTGAAGTCTGCGAACGGCGGTAAAAACTGCATCAAGCTGTTGAGATGCTGTCATACCTGTTTTGCCATCTTTTTTCTTTTTGTGTTCTTTTTCCTTATCAGTGAGAGAGCCTACTCTCACCATGAAAAATTCATCTAAATTGCTTTGATATATTGCCGAAAAAGAAAGTCTTTCCAAAAGAGGATTATCAGGACTTGTTGCTTCTTCAATAACACGCTTATTGAATTTAAGCCATGAAAGTTCCCTGTTTTCAAAATATTCCATAAAACGCCTCCAATTCTGACGATTTTTGTATATTAGTTATTATCTGCTGAAAGCTAATCAGCCTAAGACTATTATATAACTTTTTTCGTCTTATGTCAAGG
>CAMWKY010000225.1 GCA_947174965.1 uncultured Ruminococcus sp.
GTGAAGAAGCGGAATACAGAATGATGATCTCTCAGCAGAACACTGATGAAGTGTATGCTGTAACGGAAATGACGGTCAGAGAACTTGTGACAGAGTGGCTTTATGTGCAGTCTGCACGACTAAAGGAATCGACAGCAGCCAACTACCGTATGAAAGCTGAAAGACATATTATCCCTGCTTTTGGCGATATTCAGTGCTGTCTGCTGAAAGCAAAAGATGTGTACGCTTTTGTTGAGAGAAAGCTGAAAGACGGCTTATCTGCACGTTATCTTACAGACATTATTGTGCTGTTAAAATCGGTTTTCCGCTATGCCAGCCGTGAGTATCACATCAAAAATGTGCTTGACGGTATCGTTATGCCGAAGCGGAGTAAAGCTGAGATCAATATCTTGTCTAAAGCACAGCAGGCAAAACTTGAGCGTTTTATCAGCAATCATGAAAACCTCGGAACACTGGGCGTTTCGCTTTCTATGTATATGGGACTGCGTGTTGGTGAGATCTGCGCCCTGCAATGGGAGGATATAGACCTTGAAAAACGGACTTTGAACGTCAGAAAAACGATACAAAGGGTACAGTGCTTCACAGGTGATAAAAAAACCAGACTAACGATCACAGAGCCAAAAAGCAACTGTTCTAAGCGTGAAATTCCTATCCCTGAGTGCCTTGTTCCTATGCTGAACAAGTTCAAAAACAGAAGCAAGGTTTATGTTGTATCAGGAACAAGAAAGCCGATAGAACCTCGCACAATGCAGTACCGCTTTGCTAAATTGCTGAATAACGCAGAATTACCGTCAGTTCACTTTCACAGCCTTCGCCATTTATTTGCAACAAACTGTATAAAGTTAGGTTTTGACGTAAAAACATTGTCTGAAATATTAGGTCACAGCTCAATTGAAATTACCATGAATCTTTATGTGCATTCCGATATGGAGCGTAAACGTGCCTGCATGAGCCTTCTATCACAGGCTGCGTAACGTCATATGTTCGTATTTGGAACGTCACTGTGCATCTTGAAAACTGAATAATATAGGGAGAAAACTTGCCTTTATCTTCAAATATCTAATTTTGCGAAAAGTAAAAAGCATATTCGTTACATACATTATTTGTACGAATTATTGCGATTATACATAATCTAAGCGTAGCTCTTAGACGGTAATGGGAGGAATATGACAAGGAAAGAATCTAATGAAAGACTTTTTTACCGATGTGAGAAGCGTTCACCCGGACTTAAACCTGTTATTGACTTCATCAAGGAAAAATCTGATATTGACCTAAAAGAACGAAGGATGTTATATGTTGAGTTCTCCAAAGGAAGTATAATTGCAAAACAGCGATTTATAGAATACTTTATGAGAAATGCACTTCAATTGGCATATCTTTTTTCGTGCAGAACAGGCATTGAATTAGATGAGTTGTTTTCAGTAGCCTATGAAACAGAAGTAAAAACAATTGAGAATTTCACTTTCAAATCTGAAAAATACCTCTATTTATATGTGTGTAGCAATATAATCAAAGCTTTTAATAAATATGCGGAAATGTTTAATAAAAGCATCCCATTGGAGTATGTTAGTAATTGGGGTTATGACGGAGAAAAAGCTATAATAGAGTATGTACATGATAAGATTCTGATTGAATATGTTGAAAAAGCGGAAGTCCTTACCAACGAGGAACGTACTTTTGTTATGGAACACCTCGGCTTGTCGGGAAAAGGTAAAAGAGCATTAGCAAATATAGGGAAAACCCTTAATATAAATGAACACCATAAACCTTATAGAATATATATGAGAGGATTGGAAAAATTGGCTGAATTAGAGGTTCTTCAAAAACTGCATAAAGAAGCACATCAGTCTGTAACTGCTTGCGCTAACAATAATACATCAGCAGAAACAGTCGTTAAACTACAGTTCTACGGTATGGAATTTGATTTAGAGGAAATCCGAAAAACGGTAGAGGCAGACTGCAAGGCAAAGAATTACGCTCCGATCACATCTCTTGAAATCTATGTTAAGCCGGAGGACAAGGCGGCTTATTATGTTGCCAATAATACAATAACTGATAAAATTGCTCTTTAAGGCAGTAATAAACTGGGATTCTGATTTAAAAAGCGTGAGAGTTTAAGGCTCACACGCTTTCTTGTTTCTCGTAATTTACGGCTGATTAAGAAATTTTCCGAGCTGCATAAACAACTCTGCTCTATCATTGGGCATTGTTCTATAAAGTGCCACAAGTTTCTTTTCTTTTTCGGTCAATATCGAAACCTCGTTATCCTCATTAAAAAATTCGGCTAAAGTAATACCCAAAGGTGCAAGCAGACGTTTCAGAGTTGCAATAGTAGGCTGACTTCTACCATTCTCCAGATCGCTAAGATGTCCCTGTGAAATATCGGCATCTAAAGCCAATCTATATATACTCATTTTCTTTGATTCTCTGAAATATTTCAGTTTTTCTCCTAATTCCATATCCTTGCCCTCCTAAAATGAATACTACTTAAATTATAACCTATTTTATCGTAATTTTTAATGCAAAAGATACGAACTAAATACTTATATATTAGGATATATGGGGAGAAGAAATTTAAACGGAATGGAGAAATTTCCATGAGAAAATCAGCTTGCTTTACAGGACACAGAAGTTTTACTGGTGATACAACAAACTTAGAAACACGACTGTATGACATACTGAAACGAGCGATAATCAAAATGAGTGTTACTGACTTTTACTGCGGTGGCGCTTTAGGTTGGGACGAATTAGCTGCCCTGACGGTTCTGAAACTGCGAGAGGTTTATCCTCAGATCAAGCTGCACTTAATTCTTCCCTGTTCCAACGAAGAACAGACGGCGAAATGGACAAAAGAACAGAAAGCAGAGTTTTACCGTATTCTCGGTCTTGCAGATTCGGTCGAGTACACATCAGAGCATTATTATAATGGCTGTATGAAAGTACGAAATGATCGTCTTGTTGAGCTTGCTGACTTCTGTTTCTGCTTTTGGGATACGAACAGGCAACGCAGCGGAACAGCGCAGACTGTTAGAATGGCTCAAAGAAAGAAGATCATGATTGTCAATTTCTTTAGAACACTTTGAAAGTAAAACTATGAATGATCTATACAACAATGTCAAAAGTGATTGTTGAAGAATATACTGCGTTTGAATATGTTTGTAAAAGCAAAAGCAGTTGTACAAAAAATACAACTGCTCTGCTATTTGTCCTTTTTCAGCCATGAAGTTTATATTTTAGTGTTTGATATCCTTCCTCAATATCGTCAATATACTTCACAGCTTTTTCCATTGGACAAATATCTGTACCTTTTCGGTTAATAATTTTATCCGTAAGAATTTCATATTTGCACAGAATATCATGTTTATCAAGAATTTCTTTTGCATTTACCGACATTACTTTTCCATAGACTGAAATAATTCCGGATTTGATAAAAAGCATTGCTACAGCTTTTCCAACAATAATATCTGCTGCTGACCAACCGGTTAAATCTCTGCCTTCTGCAATAAAATTCATCATAGGTGAAATACCTGTGCCATTACTAAAAATGTAATTTTCATTTTTACATAAACAGAGTGAAAAGCCATTCAAATTCTGAATTGCTAATTCCAAATCAGTCATTTTTCTGCTCCCTTAACAATACTTTTCTCAAGCTAATAATAACAAGCGGTACGATAATCGCTTGTGCAAATAATCCAATGAAGCCTGTTTTGATCTGTGACCATATGATTGCAGGAGTAAACGGTACAATTGAATTGAAAACAGCTACAAGACCTAAGAATACAGTTCTGCCTGTAAGCTGAGAAAGTATTACAGCAGGAAATGCCCATAATCCATTATCCGATATTTTCTTTGTAAACACTCCTGAAACTATTGCAAATACTGCAAGTTCAGCAATCATAAACGGCATTCTTACTGCAATCGGCATAGGATTTCCCATAGCAGATGTGATTATAAAACTCATTATTGGAGAAAGCATTCCTATTGCCATTCCCCATTTTGCTCCAAGCAAGCATCCTCCAATCAGTATAGGCAGGTACATAGGAAGCCATGTTATTCCTCCGGACTGTCCAACTGCAATATGTACAAGCTGAGGTAATAAAACTGCAAGAGCAACAAGTCCTGCTGATATGAGTGTACAAGTACATTTTTATTTTCATCTTCCACCATACACCTGTCTATTAAACACATCTCACGCTGCCGACGAAG
>CAMWKY010000226.1 GCA_947174965.1 uncultured Ruminococcus sp.
TAATAATCGTTACCTTTTTTGTGATTTTTCTAAGAAAGAAACTTACTCTTTTTTCTGATGAACTCTGCCAAACCTTGGACAATATGCTTTCTGAAAAAGCCGAGTTACCTGAATTTGCAGATGAGGAAAGTCTATTCTATAAAATCAATCATCGTTTATCCCGATTGTATGAGATTATGCAAAAGAATAAACAACGTGCTATAAAGGAACGAGCAGATTTACAGGAACTTATTTCCGATATATCTCATCAAGTTAAAACACCGATTGCCAATCTAAAAATGGTAAATGCCACTTTATTAGAACAAACCGTTCCACAAGAAAAACAGCGTGAATTTTTGTCTGCCTGTAACGATCAGTTAGATAAATTGGATTTTCTTATGAAAGCTATGATAAAAACTTCCCGATTGGAAGCAGGAGTGATCTCATTAGAGAAAAAGAAGCAGCCTATATATGACACTTTAGCTGAAGCACTCGGTGGTATACTATTAAACGCTGAAAAGAAAGATATTCAAGTTACAGTATCATGTCCTGAAACATTAAATGTATCCCATGATCGAAAATGGACAAGTGAAGCGTTGTTTAATATTTTGGATAATGCGGTTAAATACACCTCATCAGGCGGCAGTCTCAATGTGTCCGTAGATATGTGGGAGATGTACTTGAAAATTGATATATCTGATACAGGCAGAGGGATTGCGGAAAATCATCAAGGTACAATTTTTAAGCGCTTTTATCGTGAAGAAGAAGTACATGATATTGACGGAATAGGTATCGGTCTATATCTTTCCCGTGAGATTATTACGATGCAAGGAGGATATATCAAAGTATCCTCTGAGATTGGTAAGGGTTCAACTTTTTCTGTTTTCCTTCCTTCTCAATAGAAAAGTTACTGTTCTGTAATGTTTCAATTGTATTTTTTGCTTAAAAAAGCTACAGCTTGTGATATTTTAGTGAGAATTGCTTGCTATAATAAGAACATCAAATATAAAAGGATGGTGTTCAAATGAATATTTTAGAAACAACCGATCTTAAAAAGTATTATGGTGTTAAACCTAACATCACCAGAGCCTTGGATGGTGTCTCCCTTTCTGTTGAGCAGGGAGAGTTCATTGCTATCGTTGGTACATCTGGCAGTGGAAAGTCCACGCTTTTAAACATGATGGGCGGTTTAGATACTCCTACTTCCGGAAGCGTTAAGATCAAGGGAAAAGAGTTAGCTTGTATGAAAGATGAACAGTTAACTATTTTTCGCAGAAGGAATATTGGTTTTATATTCCAAAACTATAATCTTGTTCCTGTTCTGAATGTGTATGAAAATATTGTCCTGCCTGTGGAACTTGATGGCAATAAGGTGGACAAGGCATTTATGAAACAGGTTGTTCAAATGCTTGCATTGGAAGATAAGCTCAATAATATGCCGAATAATTTGTCCGGCGGACAGCAGCAGCGTGTCGCTATTGCTCGTGCTCTTGTTTCTAAACCGGCAATCATTCTTGCCGACGAACCAACAGGAAATCTGGATAGTCGAACAAGTAATGATGTATTGGGACTACTGAAAGTAACCAGTCACAAATTTGACCAAACAATTGTTATGATCACTCACAACAATGAGATCGCCCAACTTGCTGACCGTACGATCCGCATTGAAGATGGGAAGATCTGCGCACAAGGGGGTGCGTACCGTGAATGACATTCTCTTTGGAAACAACAATAATGGTGCTTTAAACAGACTGGCAAAGCGTTCTTTGAAATCACAGAAAAACACAATTGCAGTTTTGGCAATTATGCTTGCGACTCTAATGTTTACGAGTCTGTTTACAATAGCTATTAGTTTGCAGACGTCCATGCAGGACAGCAATATGCGCACAATCGGTACATCTGCTCA
The DNA here is from genome assembly GCA_947174965.1 of uncultured Ruminococcus sp. Classification (GTDB taxonomy): domain Bacteria; phylum Bacillota; class Clostridia; order Oscillospirales; family Ruminococcaceae; genus Ruminococcus. The sequence continues at coordinate 1,886 of CAMWKY010000226.1, forward strand.
TGCAGGCATAAAACATATTACATTAGATGAATATGAAGAAATATGCTCTGATGATCGAATAAAGGAAATCGGACATTCTATCGTATTTGGCTATGCTGTAGGAGATTGTTTCAATAAAACACCTACCGAAATACGTTGGGCAGATGAAAACTATGCACAATGGACATTTAATTATCCTAATACAGGACGTTTGCCAAAAGCAGAAAATGAGATTGCTACCAGCAGAATTGTGTTGGCATCCATGGGACTTCCTGCTGAGATTGGTACACAGATTGAATTAACCTATGTAACGGATACGGATACAATTGTTGATACCTTTATCCTTTGCGGTGTTTGGGAAGGCGATTCCATTGCTTATCGTCAAACTATACTTCTCTCAGAACCGTATGCCGAAAAAACAGCTCCGGCTGTTCATGGTGTTTCTGACAAAAGTGTAAGTAAAGCAACTGGATTTATTGATTGCGTTTTAATGTTTCCATCTGCTTGGAATATTGAAAAACAAGCAATAGAAGTTACACAAACCTATGGATTGGACGAAAGAGTAAGCATTAATGGAGCATACGCAACTGCCGAGATCAAACCAACAACAATTCTTTATGTACTGGCAGGCATTTTAGTGATCTTTCTTGCGGGTTATCTGCTGATATACAATGTGTTTTATATCTCCATTGCACAGGATATTCGTTTTTACGGTATGTTAAAAACACTCGGTACTACTGCAAGGCAAATTCGCAAAATAGTATATAAAAAAGCAATAAGACTGTCGCTGATAGGTATTCCCCTCGGTCTGGCTTTAGGATGGCCGATCGGTCGAGTTCTGCTCCCTTCCATTATAAGTATACTGACTGAAAATATGCGGGTAGTCACCACGGTTAATCCACTAATTTTCATAGCTGCTGTTATCTTTTCCCTTATTACAGTTTTTTTCAGTTGCCGAAAACCAGCACAAATGGCTGCAAAAGTTTCCCCGATGGAAGCATTACGTTATGTGGAGCAGTCCTCGGTTAAGAAAAAACAAAAGAAAAGTAAGCATATCAGCTCAATTATGTTGGCAAAAGGAAATCTTAGCCGTAATGTAAAAAAAGTTATTATTGTAACACTTTCCTTTGCATTAAGCATCGTATTACTGAACAGCGTATATACCTATGTTGATTCCTTTGATTTTGATAAATTTGTAGCTGACTTTAGTCTGACAGATTTTTCTGTTTCAGATGCCTCCGTTATAAATAATAATAGTCCATTCAATACAGCAAATGTAAGTAAAGACTTTTATAATCAAGCATCAAGCCTTAATGGGTTAGAAAATATCGGTAACATTTACTTGCTGCCTGCTCCACAGCCACTTGATGATACATCATTAGAAAAGTTAAAAGAACTTGCAAGCCAATCTCCAAAAGTCGCAAACATATACGGAAACTATTCTGTACGAAAGTCCCACGGTGTAAACCTTTATGGATTAGACGAATGGCCTGCTGAATACCTACAAGTACTTGAAGGTGACTTAAATACAGAACAATGGTTATCTGGCAACGGTATCTATGTTTCCACTATGCGTATGATCGATGATGGAACATTATCCTTGTATCATCCAGGAGATCAGGTTACAGTTACTTTTGGAGAGAATACAAGCAAAACATATACAGTTCTTGCTGTTGTAGAAGTCCCCAGAGCTTTTGGCACACCTTTAAATCTCGATATGGGAGTAGAGTTTATTTTGCCCTCAACAGAGTTTTTAAACAGTATTGGCTCTGATGATTGGCTTCCGATGCGAACGATTTTTAATGTAGATGATGAACATATGGCTGCAGCGGAAAACTGGGTCAAGAACTATACTACAAACACAGACAGCAGTCTTGACTATTACTCAAAAGTGACATTAAAACAGTTATTTAAGACCATGATAAATATGTATAGACTTGTTGGTGGTACGCTCTGTGCAATTCTTGCACTTATTGGAATTTTAAATTTCATTAATTCTATGACAACCTCCATACTCTCCCGACATAAAGAGATCGCTATGTTACAATCTGTTGGAATGACTGGTCAACAGGTAAAAGAAATGCTGATTTTTGAGGGAGTAGGATATTCCGTGCTGGGATTAACATGTTCTGTTTTATTATCAACTATTGCCAGCGTAACGATAGTGCGTAATATGGGCGCTGAACTCACATACTTTACATGGCATTTTTCTCTGCTTCCGGTTATCCTTTATGCAATACCACTAATTGTTATTACTGGAATTATTCCATTTATCTGCTACAAAAAGATGGCACAAAAAACAGTTGTTGAACGCTTGAGAGCTATTGAATAGTCTTATAA
>CAMWKY010000227.1 GCA_947174965.1 uncultured Ruminococcus sp.
AAGAAATTTTAGTCCTGCTATTGACAAATCAAATTTATTGATGTATAATTATTACTAATATAAATCAGAATATAGAGACAGAATAGAGACAGAAAGGAAAAGTCATGAAAAAGGCAATTGTAATTTTTTTATCCATGATAATGTTGTTATCAGCAAATGCTTGCAGTAATAACACAGAAATTAGCGATAGTACATCTTCAGAGATTGTGCAGACTGTTGAACCGATACAGCTTGTAAACAAAATGACTGAAACAGAGCGTTCAAGAGTAGACAAGCACGCACTGACACTTCTTGACGAGCCTGCGGATATAGAGGATATGGAGCATAAGGTGAGCATTGAATTTAAAACACCAACGCCTGAAGATATGCTTGCCAATCTTGAAAATATGCGTGACAAGATTACAGATGATGAATACGAACAAGCTGTCGAAGGTATCAACAAAATGGCAGAGTCTGAGGAAAGCTATCCTACTTATCCCGCATATGCACTAATAGACGGTTGCATTTATTCGGGAATGTTCTGGGAGCCTGAATATGATGATGATGATAACGATATGATACTTACAACATATAATGACGAAACGGGCGAATTTGAAAGCATAACATTCCACACATTTGAAGAATATCTTGACTGGCGAACTAAAAATTATAAAAAAGAAGGTTTTTACTCTGATGATATGATTAAAAGCAAAATACGTCAGATACAAATGGTACGTGATGCTCTAAAAAGCGGTGACTATGAAACATTGCCAAAGGGCAGTATTGACCCGAATGACCCGTTGCTGTTCACAGACCCATATGCAGACCCTTTTGCAGACTATCGAAATATATGGGAGTATGACCGCACCGCAGTAGAGGCAATCAAGGATTCCATAGACGAAATAAGCATCTATGATGAAGAACTTAACACTGAATTTCTTGTTCATGTAACTCTCCCTCCGAATTATGATAAAGATAAGACATATCCCGTATTTTTTCTGACAGACGGTGTATGGCGTTTCGGAAATCACACGGAACTGCGTAAGGTCATGGAGGACGGCGAATCTGCTGATGTTATTCTTGTAAGTCTCGGCTATAACTATAAAATAGACGGAACTAACGCATATTACCGTTTCACGCATCTGATACAAGAGCGTAACAAACTGCTGGACTTCATAACAGACAATTTAATGCCATATCTCGGAGAAAATTACAATATTGACTATGCAAATTCTTCCCTTTACGGTCACTCTAATGGTGGAGTTTTTACTCACAATGCACTCTTTAAATCTGACCTTTACGAAAATCAGCCCTTTGGTAATTACATCATAGGCAGTCCAGCATTCTGGGGTCTGTATGATGAGGTGTTCGATTTGGATTCTGAAGGCTGTCAAAGCGATTATGGATACTTCAACAGAAATAACACACTTGATAAAAATGTATTCCTCTGCGGAGGTTCACTGGAAGACCCCGATTATGCTGACAGCTACAATGGTCATGATACTACGCTGGAGGGACTTGCAAAGCTGAATGAACGACTGGAGTCCCACAATGCAAATGTAACATACAAGCTGTATGAATCCCACCACTATCAGTTTATCCCCGAAATGCTGACAGAGTTCCTGAAAGAGACATATCCAAAACAATAAATTATAAAATTAAGCCCGAAAGCAGTTTAAAAGCTACTTTCGGGCTTACTTCTTTATGAGTACCAGTATTTCACAATCGGAATTTTTTTATTTTATTTATCTATACTGTCATAGTATTTACAGAGTTTCTTTGCTGTATCGTCCTGAAGTTCCTGATTGTATGAACCAGTTGAACGCAAATTAATCATTTCTGTAACCATTTGGATTATTTTTCTGCCAGTTCCATGAATCACGGCACATATCCTCAAGATTACGTTCAGCTTTCCAGCCTAAAACTTCCCATGCTTTATCAGCATTTGCATAACATTCAGCCAAATCTCCGGCACGTCTTGCGCCATACATATGATTTACCTTTATGCCGTTGACTTTTTCAAAAGTATTGACAATTTCTGTAACGCTGTATGGTGTACCTGTTCCAAGATTGAAAACTTCAACACCCTTATTCTGCATGATATAGTCAACAGCCTTAACGTGACCTATTGCTAAATCAGTTACATGAATATAATCTCTTGTGCAAGTTCCGTCAGGTGTCAGGTAATCATTGCCAAAAATAGTAAGACATTCACGCTTGCCGACTGCAACTTGTGAAACGTATGGCATGAGATTATTTGGTATGCCCTGTGGGTCTTCTCCGATAAGTCCGCTTCTGTCTGCACCTATAGGGTTGAAGTATCTCAACAATACAGCAGACAAGTCACTATCAGCCTTTACAGCATCTTCAAGAATCTGCTCAATCATAGCTTTAGTCCAGCCATAAGGATTTGTACATACTCCTCTTTGCATTGTCTCAAAATATGGCACTGGATTCTGTTCGCCGTATACTGTTGCACTTGATGAGAAGATGATTTTCTTGACATTGTACTTGTCCATGCACTCTAAAAGTGAAAGTGTTGTATCAATATTATTTCTGTAGTACAAAACAGGCTTGCTGACGGATTCTCCTACAGCTTTAAGTCCTGCAAAATGAATAACAGCATCTATTTTATTTTCCTCAAAAACATGAGAAAGTTTCTCACTGTCTCTTATGTCAAGTTCATAAACTTTCGGTGATTTTCCTGTAATCTGCTCTATACGGTTTATAACTTCGGGTGAACTGTTGCAGTAGTTATCCGCAATAATAACCTCATATCCTGCTTTAAGAAGTTCAACGGCTGTGTGTGAGCCTATATATCCTGCTCCGCCTGTAAGAAGAATTGTTGTCATAAAATAAATCCTTTCTGTAATAAAGTATATACATTAATTATACTATCTGTCCACAAAAAAAGCAAGTCATATTTTCTACAATATATCTTGAAAAGCAACGCTGTATTTTGTAAAAAAGGACATTCAGAAAAATCCGAATGTCCTATAATTTTTATTCAAATGTTTTTACAAGTGATTCTGCTCTTTCAAGACTTTTCAATGCTGGAACTGATGCGAGCATTGCTATAAGAATATTCATTCCGATTGATGCAATAAGTCCGACTGCCATTGATATGAGCATTGTCGGGTGAAAGTCAAGCGCACCCATAAACAAGAAAAACATACCCATTGCAAGCAGTGTTCCTAAACATGATGAAACAGCTGAAAACATCACACTTTCAAGCACTACAGTCTTACGGAGCTGTTTTTTACTCATACCGATACTTCTCAACATTATAAGTTCACGGCTTCTGTTAAGTACGCTTGTATTTATTGAGTTCACCATTGACAATATACCTACCGACCATATTGAAACTATAAATGAAACTAAAATTTTAATAATCGAATTTATAAATTCGTCAAGACCTGTTCCGGTTGCATAATCATTCCGATAATCATAAATACTGCTTTCGTACTGTTCTACGAAATCATTATATACCTTTACTGCTTCGTCGTAATTTTCTTTTCCATTGACTTTTGCTTTTACATAAAGTGAAGGCTGTAAATCTTTTATAATATCTGAATCTATTGGCAAAATAATTTTTGAATCACTGCCCAAATCTGAACATATGGCACTTGTTACTTTTATATCAAGATTAACATACTGTAAAAAAACATCAAGCGGTTCATCAAGTTTCTTGTAAAACTTGTCATAAAGCAACTCAAAGCCCTTGCCTTCAATATAAACACGTTCATTATAATTTCCGAATGCAGAAATAAAATACATAGCCTCGCCCGACTTCACAAATTCATCATAAGTCATGCCAGAAAGTTCTGCAAATTCATTGTCAAAACAATATCTGTCAACTGCACGTATCTCGAAATATTTTCCCAATTCCACACTATATGGGTGAAGTTTCTGAAATGCTTTAACATCAGTTTTTTCTGTCTCAACACCGAACATCTGTTCAGCATAAATATCGCACTTTGAAAAAAGTTCCTCATTTCTGAAACTCTGAGCATCTTCTAATGTATAAGTTCCGTCAATAGCCAGATAAAAATCATCATTATATAAAATCAATCCCTTTATATTGGTATAAAAAAATATTCCAAACATAAGTGAGAATGTGAAAAACATAACACCAAACGTCATTGGTACTGTGGAAATGATGTATCGGCTTTTACTTCTTGCAATATTCTTGCTTGTATATCGTG
>CAMWKY010000228.1 GCA_947174965.1 uncultured Ruminococcus sp.
TATAGACCATTTCATTTTTCAATATTTTTAGACAATGTCTAATATTACTGCATAAGGAGGAAATTTGTGAAAAAAAGATTATTGATTGGTGTTATTATAACTTCATGTAATATTGAGTTTCAGGAGGAAATTATAAAAGGAATTATCGCACAATCACTGAAAAGCAACTGTGATATTGCCATACTTACGCCCCTGAACGATTTTTCGCTTAATACACCACATAAGCAATGCGAAAAAAATATATTTCAGCTTATTCTTTCAGATAAATTTGACGGATTTTTATATAACAAAAATACTTTCTCCAGTGAAAAAGTAATCAGCTTTATTGATGACCTGCTGGAACGTTCGGGCAAGCCCGTTATGCTCCTTGATTCCACAAATCACAAGCAGTTTGAATCAACTGCAATTGATGACGGAAACGCATTTGAACAGATTACAGACCATCTTATTGATGTACATGGGTGTAATAAAATATACTGCCTTACAGGTCCTAAAAACCATTTTATTTCTGTAGAACGTATGAACGGATTCAGAAATTCCATGAAAAAGCATGGGTTGTATTATGACAGAAGTTCCTGCATTTACGGCGATTTCTGGGAAGATGCCTCAAAAGAACTTGCCTCACGCATTATAAAAGGTGAACTTGCAAAACCTGATGCTATAGTGTGCGGAAACGACCATTCCGCTAAAATTCTTATAGATGCACTTTCAGAGGGCGGAATAAATGTTCCTGATGATATTGCTGTAACAGGCTATGATGCTTCTGATGATGCAATGTATTCAAATCCCTCAATCACAACTTTCTACAGACCTAATTTTCAGCTTGGTGCAGAAGCTTTCCGTCGGCTTTACAGAATAATAACAGGAAAAATATGCAGGAAAGTCAATAATAATGACGGCGGAATTATACTTGGCAGAAGCTGTGGCTGTATGCAGAAATTAAATGTAAAAAAAGACTCTCAACGACGTACAAAAGTAAATGAACGTCTTAAAGATGATTTTTTTAACCGTGATATGCTTTTTGATATATCAGGGGCAGAAAATATTCAGGACTTCTCCAACAAGCTTATTAACTATACTTACTATATCTACAAAATAAAGCACATTGAAATCTGTCTGACAAAAAAATATCTTAAATTTAATGACAGTCTCACTTTTAAAAACGGTGATGATGTAAAAAATATCCTCTCACATTCTGCAACAAAAAGAGAAAATATTTCAGATGAATATTTCAGCTCGTCTGATATTATTTCAGTATTCAGTCAGAATCGCCCTTATCCGTCCGCTTATTATATATCGCCACTTCATTTCAACAATAATTTTTTCGGATATTGTGCTGTATCATTCGGAAAAGAACTCATGAGCTTCAGCAGACTGTACATATATTGGATTAACTATGTCAACAATGCGCTTGAACATATCCGTATAAAATCTATGCTGAAAAATGCTGTTTATAATGCAGAAATCAGCATAATTCATGATGAAAATACAGGTCTGCCTAACAAAAACGGCATGGAAAAAGTTGTTGGAGATATGATAAAATCAAAAAGCGGACTTAATATCAATGCTTATTTTATCCGTATTCAGCTTACGGGATTGAATAAGATATATTTTCAGAATGGTGATGAAAAGTGTTTGCGTATAACTTCACAGCTTTCGGACTTTCTGAAAGAGTGCATTATCAGCGGTGAAATACTTGGCTTGTGGGAGTCTGATACGTTTTGTATAATTACAAATACTGAAAAACGTACTGAAAAAATAGTATCTGAATTTCTTGAAAAAATCAAGCAGACTCAATTTATATCTGAAAAGAACTGCAACATTGATTTTACAGCGGGAATTTATAATCAGGAAATAAATATGAGTTTAAATCTAAGCAATGCAATGCACAAAGCATCAATAAACAGCTTCTTCAACTACAATGTTTCAGAAACAAATCTGAATCCGCAGTATGAAAAAATACATCAGCTTCACGGAGAAATAATGAAAAATCCCGAAAAGCAATGGAGTATTGATGAGATTGCGGACAGTATGTATTTAAGCAAGAGTTATCTGCAAAAAATATATAAGACATATTTCGGAAAAAGCATTATTGCAGAAGTGATAGAGTTCCGTATAGAAAAAGCAAAAGAACTTCTCACAAAAACAGATATGACTATAACAGATATTGCAAGAGAGTGCGGTTATTCATCATACAACTATTTTGTAAGGCAGTTCAGAACAGCAGAGGGATTTTCTCCGACAGAGTACCGCCTGAATATTTCAAAAAAGAAATGCCATAGCGACTGAATCACTATGGCATCATCTGTTATTTAATTCTAAGAAAAAATATCTTTCCGCTGTATGCAGGAATATCCATGACAAGTTTGTCGCCGTTTCTTTTGTAAGATGTTTTTTCGTCAGTTGTAGTTCCGCCAAACATACAGTTATCAGAATTAAGCAGTAATCGTTCTTTCCAGTCTTTTCCGACTATAACAGAATAATCTTTCTGTATCCAGTCGGACAGATTGATAACAGCTAAAATATGTCCTTGTGAACTTTTTCTGCGGATTGCATATACACATCTGTCAGCAGAATTGCAGTCCGACCATTCAAAATTTGTCGGGTCAAAATCATGATGCAGAGCATCATATTTAAGATAGATTGCATTGAGATCCTTTATATATTCCCTGAATGAATCGTGATTAGGATATTTAAGCATATCCCAGTCCTGTTCACGCTTTTCGTCCCATTCACGAAGCTGTCCGAACTCATTTCCCATGAAGTTGAGTTTCTTTCCGGGGTGGACTGTCATATACATATACAACGCCCTTGCCTGCGGAAATTTATTGTCATAATCTCCGTGCATTTTCTGAACTATAGTTGCTTTTCCGTGTACAACCTCATCATGTGAAAACGGCAGTACAAATCTTTCACTGTAAAAATAAAGCATTGAGAAAGTAAGCTTATGATAGTTCTGCGTGCGGTAAATAGGGGAAGTCTGGAAATATTCAAGTGTATCATGCATCCAGCCTAAATCCCACTTGTAATCAAAGCCAAGACCGCCGTTTTCGATTGATTCCGTAACTTTCGGATATGCTGATGAATCTTCTGCAATAAGCATAGCAGACGGATAACGCATTTTCAAGCCTTTATTCATATTACGTATGAAATTTATTGATACCCTGTTTTCTCCTCTGTGTTCGTCACCATTCCAGTAGATTATATTTCTTATAGCGTCCATTCGCAAGCCGTCAAAATGATATACATTAATCCAGTAATCAGCGCAGGACTGCAAAAATGAACGGACTTCACCTTTTGAGTGCATAAAGTTACGGCTTCCCCATTCGTTATATCCTGCGGAATCGTCAGGATATTCATATAATTTTGTTCCGTCATATTCTGTAAGCCCATAGTGGTCTACAGCAAAATGAACAGGTACAAAATCAATTATTACGCCAATTCCGCTTTTATGGCATTTGTCAATAAGTTCCATAAGCTGTTGAGGTGTTCCATAGCGTGATGTTGGTGCAAAAAATCCTGTTATCTGATAACCCCATGATTCGTCGCAAGGGTGTTCGCTCAATGGCATGAACTCAATAAAGTTATAGCCGTATTCAAGCACATAATTTATAAGTTCGTCTGCTATTTCAGAATAATTATACCATTCAGACTCACCCTCTTTTGCTTTTGGCTTTTTCCATGAACCAAGATGCACTTCATAGATATTCATAGGCTTATCACGAAAATCAGTACGCTTATTGAGCCATCTTGAATCATGAAATTTATATTCAAGACTTCGTATTACTGAACAAGTTCCCGGACGGAGTTCACTGCTATAGCCATATGGGTCGCAATGGTCGATAAAATTATTGTTTTTGTCGTAAATTCTGTATTTATAACGCATACCCTCTTTTGCCTGCGGACAAAAAAGCTCATAGAAATTTCCGTCTGCAACTTTTTCCATAGGTAAATCTTTCCAGTCCGTGAAGTCTCCTATTACTGAAACTTTTGAAGCATTTGGAGCATAAGTTCTGAATATTGTACCCTTGTTTTCAATATGTGCGCCGAGATATTCATAGGCATTAAAACAATCACCTTTGTAAAATCAGTATATATCCATAAATTTTTTTCACCTTTCACGAAAAATTATCGGAAAAATATTGACAACCGACTT
>CAMWKY010000229.1 GCA_947174965.1 uncultured Ruminococcus sp.
TGATAGCAACATATTCACCCGCTTCAACTGAAAAATTCACGTTTGAAAGTGCTTTCACCTGATTTCCGCCAAGACGTGTCGTATAGATTTTTTCAAGATTTGTGACTTCTAATAATGCCATTTTTTCATGACCTCCTTTTCTTTATGTCATCATTATATCACAAAATTTCAGTCTGCAACATCTGATTGTGTGACATTTCAGCCGTTTTGTGTGACATTTTTGTAAGGTCATTCTATGTCAAATCTTTCAACCGACAAATCTACAGAAAATATACTCCCCTCACCTATTTCAGATTTGACGGAAATTTTATGTCCGAGCTTGTCGCATACCTTTTTACAGAGATAAAGTCCAAGTCCTGTTGATTTCTTGTCAGTACGTCCGCTCATTCCCGTGTAGCCTTTTTCAAAGATGCGTGGCAAATCTTCTGGAGCAATGCCTATTCCCGTATCGCTCACATAAAGCACATTATCAGCAAATCTCACTGAAACACTGCCGTTTATTGTGTATTTTACCGCATTTGATAAAAGCTGTTCAACTACAAAAACAAGCCATTTTTCGTCAGTAAGAACTTCTGCATCAGTCGGCTGATAATCAAGCTTTATACGTCTGCGTATAAAAAGCGGTGCATATCTGCGGACAGCTTGTTTCATGACAGAATCAAGCTTGTAATTCTTTATTATCAAATCATCTGAACTGCTGTCAAGTCTGATATAATACAAAGCCATTTCAGCGTACTGCTCAATACGGAATAACTCTGCCGAAAGTTCACGGCTTGTATCAGTATCTTCTGATTGCAGAATCATCTGCATTGCGGAAATCGGCGTTTTTATCTGATGCACCCATACTGTAAAGTACTCCGAATTATTCCGTTGAATATTTTTCAGCTGATTGATATTTGTATTGTTGATTTGATGCAGTTTTCTGATTATATCATATAAATCCTCCTGCATGATACTTTCGGAATCGGGGAGTTTTTCAGTCATAAGCGGAAGATTTTCGTATATTTCACGCAGAAGCATATGTTTTTTTCTGAAAAATGAAAAATCTATTGCAGTATAAATTATCCCGATTACTGAACAGATTGAAAAGGCATATACGACCGTTTCAACATTTGAATGATATATAAAGAAAACAAGTGCAAAAATCCCCGAAAATATCAGGAAAATCAGCAGTGGTTTCAGGCAATGGCGTACATATTCAAGAAAAATTTTCATTCGATTATATACCCCGTTCCGATTTTTGTCTTTATAAAGTCTGTCAAGCCTATTGAATCAAGTTTTCTGCGTAAGCGTGTAACATTTACTGTCAGCGTATTTTCTTCAACGTAACAATCAATCTCCCACAGCTTATTCATTAATGTTTCACGGCTGACAACTTTTCCACGATTTTCCATAAGTGTTTGCAGAATACGGAAATCATTCTTTGTAAGCTCAATTTTTTCGCCATTGTATGATAATGTTGTATCATTCAGATTGAGGACTGCGCCTTTGTGTTCAAGTATCGGAATTTTACTGCCCATATCGTAAGTTCTGCGGAGCATAGCCTGTATTTTAGCCGTCATGACGTTCAAATCCATAGGCTTTGCAATAAAATCATCACCGCCCATATTCATTGCCATAACAATATTCATATTATCAGATGCAGATGATATGAATACAACAGGTACTTCCGATATTCTGCGGATTTCACTGCACCAGTGATAACCATTGAAAAAAGGAAGTTTTATATCCATAAGAACTATATGAGGGTCAAAAGCCACAAATTCACCGATAACATCATGAAAACTCTCCGTGCATTTCACAGAGTACCCCCATTTTTCAAGATGCTTTTTTATAAGAGATGATATTGTAAAATCGTCCTCTGTTACAAGTATTCTGTACATAATTTCCCTCCTGCTGTATCTGCTTATATGCGGTTGAGGTGACCCCACTCGCACATAGAATCAAGAATAGGAATCAGGGATTTTCCACGTTCCGTAAGACTGTACTCAACTTTAGGCGGAATCTGTGGATATTCTTCACGGTGGATAAGCTGGTCGGCTTCAAGTTCTTTCAGATTGGCACTCAATGTTTTATATGAAATTGAGCCGATATACTTCTGCATCTCGTTGAATCGGACAACACCGAACTCCATAAGCGTGTAAAGAATAGTCATCTTGTACTTTCCACTAATAAGTGAAAGAGTGTAGCTGAAACCCGTGTTTTCAAGTTTTTCGTCTGCAATACATCTGATACCCATAACTTTCTCCTTTTTCTGTACTTTCTTTAAGGTAAGTATATTACCTCAATGTGCGTACTTGACTTTTTGTTTTTATATGATATAATTATATCAGATGAACAGAATAAAGTCAAGTATTATAAACAGGAGGTATTTACATGAGCAAAAAAATTGTTATTCTTAACGGAAGTCCACGTAAAAACGGCAACACATCAGCATTGACCGCAGAATTTAAAAAAGGTGCTGAAATCAGCGGAAACACGGTTACGGAATTTTTTCTTGATTCTATGAATATCAATGGCTGTAAAGGCTGTTGCTGTGGCGGAAAAAATCCTGAAAGTCCGTGCGTACAGAAAGATGACATGGAAAAGATATATCCTGTATACAAGGAAGCTGATATTGTGGTACTTGCTTCGCCCTTGTATTACTGGACAATCAGCGGACAGCTTAAATGCGCATTTGACAGACTTTTTGCAGTCGCAGAGTGTAACTCCGATTACAGCAATCCCATAAAAGACAGCGTGCTTATTATGGCTGCTGAGGGAAACGGCTTTGAGGAAAGTTTGTACTGGTATAATAATCTTGAAAAGCATCTTGGCTGGAAAAGTCTTGGCAAAATTCTTTGCGGAGGCGTTATGAATATCGGTGACATTTCGGGAAAACCTGAACTTAATGACGCTTTTGAACTTGGAAAATCAATAAATTAAAGGAGTTTTTATCATGAATAAAATCAGTCTTCCGCAGGCATCTGAATTTACATCGCCTAACCCTGTTACACTTGTGTGTACACAAAAAACCGACGGCTCTACAAATCTTGCAACAGTATCTTGGTGGACGTATCTTTCATACAATCCTAATATGATTGCTTATGCAATGGCAAAAACTTCATATAGCGGTGAAATGGTACGCAGTAATAAGAAAGTCATTCTTACAATCCCCGGCGTTGCAATTGCCGATAAAGTAATGAGCTGTGGTATGTCTACAGGTCGTGACACAGACAAAATCGCTGAACTTGGAATTGAAATGCAGGAAGTCCCCGACAGTGAAATTAAAATTCCGCTTCATAGCTGTCTTGCAATCAAGTGCAGTCTGAAAGAATTTATCGAAACAGGCGACCACTATTTGTATATCTGCAATGTAGAAGACGTTTACAGCAACGAACAAGAAAAAGCTGTTTTCGCCTGGAACGGTTATTCGCAGATACGCCCAGCAAAATAAATAAAAACGCAGCGGTTGATACAAAAATCGTTGCGTTTTTATTTTGCTATTAAAATCTGACAACTGCTTTTATTATCATAATCGCTCCGAGAGCAATCAATACAAAGCTTAAAATCTTGTTGAATCTGATGATAATATCTTCACAGGCTTTTTTCTTTATGTTGTATGCAATATATATTATTATCAGCCACCATAGGAAAGTCCCGATAAATACACCTGAAACAGCAGCAGCACCATTTATTATACTCACATCTTTTGGAATGTTCATATATGAAAAGGCCATAAGAAAAGCAACTATAGCAACAGGATTTGTAATTCCTACAGTGAAAGAGGAGATAAAATGGCGCATACCTTCTCCATTTTTGTATGTGGATTCTTTTTTATTCAGAATGTTGAATCCGATAAAAATAATGAAAGCTCCTCCGATTATACTTATAATAAAACTGTATTTCTTAAAAAAATCAGATACAAATGTAGCACCAAACACACCAACACCGGCAAATATACTATCAGCAACAGACGAGCCAAGACCCGTTAGAAGTCCTTGCCGTACACCAGATTTCATAGTCCGCTGTATTGTCATAGCACCTGCCGCACCGACAGGAACTCCGCAAATAATACCAATAATAATTCCTTTAAGCAAGTATAATGCCAATATATCACCTCATTATAATATTTGTTTTCTATTATAATACATATTGCAGTAATAA
>CAMWKY010000230.1 GCA_947174965.1 uncultured Ruminococcus sp.
GTGCTATATCAACTGCACGAAAAGAAGCCGATAAGGTGAAAATTGTCAGCGGAGTTTTTCAGGGCATGACTACAGGTACTCCGATTACATTCATAATTGAAAATCAGGACACAAAAAGCCGTGACTATGGTGAACTTGCATATAAGGCACGTCCAAGTCACGCAGATTTTTCGGCAAATATCAAGTATAAAGGTTTTCAGGATTACAGAGGTGGCGGACATTTTTCAGGAAGAATAACCGCAGGACTTGTTGCGGCTGGTGCAGTTGCAATTTCCGCACTCAAATCAAAAGGAATTACAATTGGAACACACATTCTCTCATGCGGAGGTGTGCAAGACAGAAGTTTCAGCAATATTCAGAATGACATTATAAGTCTTGATGGAAAAGAATTTGCAGTTCTTGACAATTCAAAGGAAGATGCAATGAAGTCCGCAATATTAAAGGCAAAATCAGAGGGCGACAGCGTTGGTGGCTGTCTTGAAACAGCTGTTTACGGTATGCCGTCGGGATATGGCGAACCCTGGTTTGATACGGTTGAGGGACTCCTTGCTCACGCATTATTCAGTGTTCCGGCTGTAAAGGGAGTTGAGTTCGGCGCAGGTTTCGGATATGCTGAAATGCGTGGAAGTCAGGCAAATGACCCATTCCGCAACGAAAACGGAAATATAGTTACATCTACCAATAATTGCGGTGGAATATTAGGCGGAATTACTAACGGTATGCCGATTATTTTCAGATGTGCAGTTAAGCCTACTCCGTCAATTTACAAGGAACAGCAGACAATTGACATGAGAACAGGCGAAAATACTACACTACAGATTCAGGGCAGACACGACCCTGCAATTATTCACCGTGCAAGAGTTGTTGTAGACAGTGTAACTGCTCTTATACTTTATGATTTACTTAACAGTTAAAAAGAAAGGAAAATTAATTATGCCAATGACATTAATAAGAGAACTCCCCCGCCCTTCTGCAATCAAAGAGGAGTTCGCACTTTCCCCCGAACTTACAACAATCAAAGCGGAGAGAGATGAGGAAATCAAGAGAATTTTTCGTGGAGAATCAGACAAATTTCTGCTTATTATAGGTCCATGTTCAGCAGACAGCGAAGAATCTGTTATTGACTATATCACAAGATTGAGAGAACTTCAGGAAAAAGTTAAGGAAAAAGTTTTCATAATACCACGAATCTACACAGGCAAGCCACGTACAACAGGTGACGGCTATAAAGGTATGCTTCACCAGCCTAATCCGACTGCTATGCCTGACCTTGCCGCTGGTATTGCCGCAGTAAGAAATCTGCACATAAAGGCACTTGCTGAAACAGGATTTACCGCTGCTGATGAAATGCTCTATCCTGAAAATTACAGCTATCTTGATGATATTCTTGCATATGTTGCAGTTGGTGCGAGGTCTGTCGAAAATCAACAGCACAGACTTGTTTCAAGCGGAGTTTCAATCCCCGTAGGTATGAAAAATCCAACAAGCGGTGATATTTCGGTAATGATGAACGCCATCACAGCAGCACAGCACGCACACGCTTTTATATATCGTGCAAGTGAGGCAAAGAGTGACGGAAATCCCTATGCACACGCTATTTTGCGTGGTTATGTCAATGAGCGTGGACAGTCTTTCCCGAACTATCACTATGAGGATTTATACAGACTTGCACAGATTTATGCAGAAAAAAATTTACAGAATCCCGCATTGATAGTAGATACTAACCATTCAAATTCAGGCAAGCAGTATCTTGAACAAATCCGTATTTCAAAAGAAATTTTACACAGTATGCGACACAGTGAGGACATCAAAAAGCTTGTAAAAGGTCTTATGATTGAGAGTTACATTGAGGACGGCTCACAGAAAATCGGTGAAAATATTTACGGAAAATCAATTACAGACCCTTGTCTTGGCTGGGAAAAATCTGAAAGACTTGTACTTGATATTGCAGAACTTCTTTAACAAAAAATTCCGCTGATATTAATTTATCAGCGGTTTTTCAATATTCCCTCCAGATTAAAATCAGGAACATATTTTGCATCAGATGATGATTTTTGTTGTGTGAATCCGTATATACCCAGTTTTTCAGCGTAACGCACAACGCTGTTATACTCCATTTTGGTAATCTGCCTTTTCAGCTCCGTGAATTTATCAGAAATGAACTCAAACGGCGTGTACTGGCTCATAATGCTGACAAGAACATTTTCAGAGGTCGTATTTTCTGCAATCCAGTCCATGATTTTCATGCTGTCGTGACGGCAGTTCGGCAGAACAAGATGACGTATGACAGTACCTTTGATAAGTCCGCCGTTCTGATTGAATTTAAGCTGTCCTGCCTGATTAATCATTTCAAGAACTGCTGATGACGCAAACTCAAAATAATCAGGTGCGGACGAATATTTTCCCGAAATATCAGGGGAAAAATATTTTATATCGGGCATATACACATCAATATATCCGTCAAGCATTTTTATTGTCTCTGTAAGTTCATAGCCTCCGCTGTTGTAGATAACGGGTATTTTCAGCTTATGCTTAATCAGGTCAAGAGACCTGATAATATCAGGGAGAAAATGTGTCGGGGTTACAAGTTCAATATTATCTGCACCAATTTCCTGCAAATGCAGATAAATTTCAGCAAGTCTGCGGAAATCTACTTCTGCACCAAAAAACTCATTGCTTATTGCATTATTCTGACAATACACACAATGCAGACTGCACCCCGAAAAAAATACCGTTCCTGCTCCATTTTTGTAGGATATACAAGGTTCTTCCCACTTATGAAGTACAGCCTTTGCAGTTTTCGGAACAGCTCCCATTCCGCAGAATCCGACCGATTCATAACGGTTTACTCCGCATCTTCTGGGGCATAACTCACATCTTGAATAATCTTTCATATTTTTGTTAAATAACTTCTTGCAACCTTGTTGCCTTGTGATGCTGAAAGTCTGAACAGTTCTTTAGCTTTTTCAAGATTTTTTTCAACGCCGTTCCCATTGTAATACAGAATTGCAAGATTGCATTGTGCGCCCGGAACTCCTGATTCCACAGCTTTTTCGTACCATTCAATCGCTTTTGGCATATTCGGGATAACGCCGTTTCCTCTTTCATAGCAGAGTGCTATGCAGAATTGAGCATTTGCATTTCCTTTAAGAGCAGATTTGATATAAAGATTTACAGCTTTTCCCATATCCTTTTTTATGCCCGTTCCGTTTTCATAGCATCTTGCAAGCTGATACCTTGCATCTGTATGTTCCTGCATCTCTGCTTTACTGAACCACTTTACAGCATCAACCCAGCTTTGCTTGATTCCTTTTCCGTCTTTATAACACATGGCAAGATTATATTGTGCAACCGCAATTCCTTTTATTGCAAGAATTTTGTACATCTCAACAGCTTTTTCAATATCTGCCTTTACACCTTTTCCCTTTTCATAGCATCTTGCAAGATTCAGCATAGCATCATCAAGACCCTGTTCAGCGGATTTTTCATAAAGCTTGAAAGCGTAAAACAAATCCTGATTTGTGCCGAGTTCCTCATAGCACTTTCCAAGATTGAATTGCGAATGTATATCACCCTGTTCAGCTGCTTCTGTAAACCACCTTTTTGCTTCAAATAAATCCCGCTCCACACCTTTTCCGTTAAAACAGAGGATTCCAAGATTAAACTGCGACTTGACATGACCGTTCAGAGCGGCAGATTTAAGCAGTTTTGCGGCTGTAGTCATATTTTTTTCCACGCCCTTACCCGATTCATAGAGTACAGCGAGATTGAATAATGCATCATTTAAACCCTGCTTTGATGCTTTTGTGTACCATTTTATAGCTTCTGCAAAGTTTTGAGTTATGCCCTCACCCTTTTCATAAATAAGACCTAAACTATATTGCGCCTCTGCCAAATCCTGTTCGGCAGCTTTTTTATACCATTTTATAGCTTCAGAATAATTCTGCTCCAAAACAATGCCATTGTGAAAATATTCAGCCAAATCAAACTGAGCATCTGCATTTCCGTTTTCAGCAGATTTTATAAGCCACATAATATGCCTTGAAATACTGCATTTAACACCGTCTCCCGATTTATAACCGGGAGACGGTGTTAAATGCAGTATTTCAAGGCATATTATG
>CAMWKY010000231.1 GCA_947174965.1 uncultured Ruminococcus sp.
ACACATGCCAAAGCACTGAAATAATCTCCTGTACTTTAACAAAACTTTAACATTAATATGCTATAATTGAAAAAAAGCAGGAGGAAGCCCCGCTATGTTTAAGATATTGGTAGTTGAGGATGACAAGGATTTAAATAAGACTGTATGTGCATATTTGAACCAGAACGGCTATGAAGCCACAGGCTGTTTGGAAGCGAATGAAGCATACAACAAAATGTACGGTAATATTTTCGACCTGATTATTTCCGACATTATGATGCCCCGGATCGACGGTTTTGAATTTGCCGAAACGGTACGTTCTCTGAATAAAGAGATTCCCATTCTTTTTATGACCGCAAGAGATGATTTTAATTCCAAGCAGCGAGGATACAGCATTGGTATCGACGACTATATGGTGAAACCAATTGATCTTGATGAGCTTCTTCTGAAAATCGGGGCATTGCTTCGCAGGGCGAAAATCGCAAGTGCAAAGAAAATCGTTTTGAATACGCTTACTCTTGACGCGGAGGAACGTTCTGCAACCTTTAACGGCGAGGATATTCCGCTGACTGTGCGGGAATTCAATCTTCTATACAAGCTGCTTTCTTATCCGAAAAAAACCTTTACCCGTTCACAGCTTATGGAAGAATTCTGGGATGTTGATTCATCCTCAGGCTCACGAACCGTGGACGTATACATTACAAAGCTGCGGGATAAATTTTCTGAATGTAAAGATTTTGAGATTGTTACGGTACACGGTCTCGGCTACAAGGCGGTGCTGAAATGAACGAAAAAAGAATTAAAAAAATGAGTTTGGGAATATTAAGATTTGTTGCATTTTTTGCACTTATTTCTTTTGTTGTAACCTGTTCATTTCTGCTGTTTTTAGAATCCTCAAATATTGATGAGACCGTGATTAGAAGCAATGCGCCAATTACGTTTTTAAATATTTTTCTGCTGACATCTATTCTCTGGCTCATTGATTTTATACGCAGAAAAATCACGGTTGACCGTCCCGTGAAAACCATCATATCAGAGCTGGACAAAATTACAAAAGGGAATTTTA
The DNA here is from genome assembly GCA_947174965.1 of uncultured Ruminococcus sp. Classification (GTDB taxonomy): domain Bacteria; phylum Bacillota; class Clostridia; order Oscillospirales; family Ruminococcaceae; genus Ruminococcus. The sequence goes on from CAMWKY010000231.1 coordinate 1,046, forward strand.
ACGTAAAGATTCCCCACATAAACGACCTTATAGACACAGGCAGCTTTAACGTGATAATCGACGGCATCAACCAAATGTCTGAGGAATTAAAAAGCGTGGAAACTCTGCAGACGGATTTTATTGCAAACGTTTCACATGAGTTAAAAACACCTTTGGCGGCAATCAATAATTATGGAACACTTCTACAAAGTCCCGACCTGACAGATGAGGAACGCAGCCAATATGCCAAATCGGTTACAGATGCTTCACGCAGTCTTGCAAATCTTATCACAAATATTTTAAAGCTGAACAAGCTTGAAAATCAGCAGATTTTTCCCGAAGCAACACCATATAATCTTTCGGAACAGATATGCAGTTGTTTTCTTGCTTTTGAAGATGAATGGGAAAATAAAAATCTTGAAGTTGAAACAGATATAGAAGAGAATGTTGTGATCAATGCAGACAGCCAGCTGCTTGAACTTGTATGGAACAATTTGTTTTCCAATGCAATAAAATTCACGGAAGATTCCGGCAAAATCTACGTTGCTTTAAAAAACGAAAATGGCTGTGCAACCGTAACCATAACAGACACCGGCTGCGGAATGTCAGCTGAAACAGGCAGACACATTTTCGAGAAATTTTATCAGGGTGATACTTCTCATGCAGCCAAAGGAAACGGGTTAGGACTTGCTTTGGTAAAGCGTGTGGTAGATATTACAGGATGCGAAATATCCGTTCAAAGTGAGCTTGGAACAGGCAGTACATTTACGGTAAGGCTAAGGGGGCGGCGAAGTTGAACAGGTTTAAGGAGATTATAAAAGCAATACTTTTTCCCAAGCCTTGGATTATTGTGGTAACATCGCTGATTGGATTTCCTGCTGTTACATTTTCCCTTATTTTTTTAAGCAGTACAAATCCTGTTTCCTATATTTCATATGTGCTTTCCGCATATGCTCTGACCCTTTTATGTACGAATTTTCCAAGAGTCCAAAGACGGTGCAAAGAACTTATCCACAGTGACAAGATAAAAGCAATTGTATCACTCCGCAATTTCATGCACCGTTCCAAATACACTTCCATGTATATGGACGACATAGAATTTCGTGCAAGAGTATCACTGTACAGCGGACTTGCAATCAATATGTTTTATGCAGTTTTCAAATGTACAACAGGAGTGATTTTTCATTCGGCATGGCTGTGGGCCATTGGAATTTATTATGTTATGCTTAGTGCAATACGTTTTACCCTGCTAAGGAATGTCAGAATTACAGATAAAAAAGAACATTCCACAGAAAAGAAAATCCACGAACATCAAAGTGTAAAACTTTGCGGAATTATGATGCTCCTGCTTAGTGTAACCATGAGTGGAATGACAATTCAGATGATCTGGCAAAACAGAAGCTATGAATACAAAGGATACATTATTTATATTTCTGCAATGTACACTTTTTATAGTTTTATTACCGCAATTGTAAATGTGGTGAAATTTTCAAAACGAAGCAATCCTATACTTTCCGCCGCCAAATTTCTTTCTCTTGCAGGGGCATTTATGTCGATGTTTGCACTTCAGACAGCTATGTTTTCCTCCTTCGGAGGAGGAGAAGAACTGCATCGACAGATGAACACAATTACAGGAACAGCGGTCTGCATATTAACAATCGGATTGGCGGTTACTATGATTATCCAGTCCAATATGGGATTGAAAAACCTTAGAGTGAACCAACCGGAAAGGAGCGATTTTAATGGAAAACAATGAAAAATTTGAGTATACGTATTCCGCAGTTCAACAGGAAGAGATTGAAAATATCCGAAAAAAATATCTTCCCCAGGAGGAAACAAAGATAGAAAAGCTGCGTCGTCTTGATAAAAGCGCAGCAAAGCCTGGAACAATCATTTCAATTATTGTAGGCATAACAGGTACACTGACCATGGGGCTTGGCATGAGTATGAGTCTTGAATGGGGGCAGTTTGTTTGGGGCATTATTTTAGGAATTTCGGGTATTGCAATACTTGCTTCGGCTTATCCGGTTTTTAATAAAATCACACAAAAGCGGAGAGAGAAAATTGCTCCCGAAATTTTAAGACTATCGGAAGAAATCTCAAAGGATAATTTTTCAGAGAAATGAAGCCCAAAACCTCACTCGTTAAATTCCACTGCATGTTTCCTCAACCATATTGGAAACATATTTCTCTGACACAAGGGATTATTCCGCTCTTTGATTCCAATGGTCTTGAAAAAGCTCCTCCACATATCCGTGTATTGGTCTTCAAAGGTCTCAGAGCGGCAAAGAGTCTCAAATTCTTCATCTGTGAGATAGCGGAGATAGAACTCTTCATCCTTTGGATGTACCACCGAAAAACGCCGATTATCATCGATAATCATCCAGTGCTCCGACGGCATCCGATCTGCAAAATGCTCCCCAACCAACATGATAACATTGTTCTTGGGCTCCAGATGACACACATACACCTTGTCATCCAGTGAAGTAAAACGTGCAAATTCCCTGAAATAATGCGCCTCTGAACCCACACGCCTCTTCAGCTCAAACATACGCATCACATGAGGATTTCCATACATGGAGCAAACCTCACTTCCCACTGCAAATCCCACTCTCAAAAAATTGTAAATTGCCTGCAACGCGTCCTCCTCTGTAGAAAGGGACGCATAAAACACATAGAGGTACGCCTGATCTGATATCTGCTTCCGGATGGAGCGTACTACCTTCTCCACCTTTTCCTCATCCGCATCAATATGCACATATTCATCGAATAATGTCGTCTGATACACAGGCTCCCGCTCCAACCGCAAATTTTCATGTCCCTCTTTCAGCGCAAAGCTCCATGCATCATAGATACAGGTCATCATATCTTCAAATCTGTCTGCACAGCTAAATACCTTCATAACTATCCTATCCCAAAATCTGCCAGGGACATCTGCTGATAACTCTTGTTCTGATTTGCCAACTGCCAGTTTTCCTTTCCATTTGTATCAATCAACTGCCTTGTAATAAACTGCTCCTCAATGGGCGTATTATACAATCGCCGTCCGTTACATGTGATGAAATAATGGGCCCGCTTCAGCACCACTCCCATCT
>CAMWKY010000232.1 GCA_947174965.1 uncultured Ruminococcus sp.
TAATTATTATCAGTGAATAAAATAACTGTTATCAGGATAACATATAATATGAATTTAATTTGTGAGGTCTTTTCTTATGTCCGATTTTTATAATGATTACAATGACTACAACGAATACAGCTCCGAATTGAGCAATCAACCGCCACAGCCACCTAAAAAACCTAAAAATCACACGTTTCTTAAAGTTTTTGCATTTCTTTTGTGTATGGGTGTTGTAAGTGCAGGCTCTGTTCAGATATATAAATTCATGGATAACAGTCAATTCAATCTTTCCGAAGATTCGTCAGAAGAAGAAAGCAATACTCCGGTAAATGCAGAAACAGATGAAACAGACAAAACAGAAAAAAATCAGAATGACACAAAACCTGCTCCGCCTACGCAGAATATACCCGGACTTTTTGATATTGCGGCTCGTTCAGATGCAAAGGCACTCCCTGATATAGTTGACGAAATAATGCCGTCTGTTGTCGGTGTATCATCAACATTTGAAGTTGAAAAAACATACTCATCATGGGGATTTGGTTTTCCGACTGAATCATACAAGCAGGACGTTGTCGGCACGGGAACAGGAATTGTAATGAGTGAGGACGGCTATATAATTACAAATGCCCATGTTATATATGACGACTCCGACCAGTACAAAGCTGGCGAAGCTAAAGAAGTATCAGTATTAATGAGCGACGAAACAGAATACGATGCTAAAATTATAGCTTATGATGTTGAAACGGATATTGCCGTACTGAAAGTTGACGAAACAGGTTTTACCCCTGCAACATTCGGAGACAGCAACGATTTGAGAGTTGGCGAACTTGTAATAGCTGTAGGAAATCCGCTCGGATTTGAACTTTTCGGCTCTGTAACAAGCGGTATCGTTTCAGCATTAAACCGTGAAATCTCCATAGACGAAAAAAGCATGACGCTAATTCAGACAGATGCCGCTATAAATTCAGGAAACTCGGGAGGTCCTTTGCTGAACAGCTGTGGTCAGGTTGTCGGAATAAATTCCGCTAAAATGTCATCAAGCTACGGTTCGGCAAGTATTGAAGGTCTTGGATTTGCTATTCCGATTACAGATGCAAGAGTAATTATTGATGATTTAATCAATTACAAATATGTAAAAGGCAGACCTCAAATTGGTATTTCCGCCGTAAATATTACCGAAGCATATTCAAGTTATCTCGGCTTGCCTATGGGCTTATATGTGCGTAATGTTGCAAAGGGAAGTGCTGCTGAAGAAGCAGGAATAAGAACAGGTGATGTTGTTATTGCCATAAATGATGAAACTGTTACAAATATGGAGGAGCTTAACAATATCAAAAACAAGTTCAAAGCCGGAGACTCCATAACGCTTACAATTTACCGTGACGGAGAAGATATTGATATACCTCTTACACTTCATGATGCTAATGAAGAAATGAATGTTCAGGAAGAAAACTAAACAAAGATATTTTCCACCTCTCCTTTCTATTTTTTAATAAAACGAAAAAAACCGACTTTAAAACAAAGCCGGTTTTTTTCTGTTATAATGCTATTGCTTTTTCAAGTTCAACTGAATAAATCACAAGTGCTTTTACTTTTTTGCCTGTTATAAGTTCAACAGCAAGCTTATAAAATTCAAGCTGATTGCTATAGCTTTTTATAAGTGTATCTGCTGAATGTACCTTATCGGATTTGTAATCTACAACAACAAGTCCATCATCTTCCTCATAAATCAGGTCAACAACACCTTTTATCATACTGTCGGAATTTATGATATTTTCAAAAACAGTATTTTTCTTTTGCAGGTCGGAAAATTTAACAAGAAATTTCTTTTCACGTTCACATCTTCCCGATTCTACAGCAGATTTTATTCTGATATATAAATCACTTCTGAAAAAAGCATCTATCTTGCTTATATTCTCTCTCACAATTTCAGTCTGTACCTTTGTGAGAAAACCATTGTTGTTAAGTCGGGTGATTTCAGCATCTGCATCTTTTTCAGCCAATTCAAAACTGCAATACTGGAAAAATGTATGTATTGCTGTTCCACGTTCAGAACCTGTTGCACCTTTTTCCGTCATAAATGCAGGACGTTCAAGACTGCTGTTGAATTTGCTGTCTTTTCCATCAAGCTTTTCAAGAATCTGTGTAACAGTAAGCTTTTCAGGAGTTTCAGAAAGTGTGAAATCGTATTCTGATTCCATTATGCTTTTAATCTGTTCTGTAAGTTCAGAATCTGCTTCAGGCATTTTCTTTTCTTCATCTGATTCCGATATACACGGTATCTTGTCGAAATATTCAATATCAAATAATTTTTTACTTTCATCATGTGCAGGGAAACAAGAATTTTCACTGTCAAGACCGATACAATCGGCTATTGCAGGAAATTCGCCATGCATCATGAGACAAAGCCATAGCCAATCAGAAAAACTATTTGCTTCTGCAACAAGATTGTTTATATTGCTGTCATTGATAACACAATTTTCAACAAGTTCAAGTAATTTCTCTTTAGATTTCTGTCCGCATTTAAGTGTTACAAAAAGCTTTTGCTCTGCCCTTGTCATGCCAACATAGAGAAGTCGCATTTCTTCACTTCTTGTATCTTCTGATTTTTCACCTTTAAGCAGAGTATGCTGAAATGTTCTGTATTTGCGTACAAAATTCTTATTATGCAAAATAAATCCTATACGGCAATCATCACTGCACATTACTGAATCATTATCAAATCTGAATTTTGATGATGTTTCACAAATAAACACAAAAGGATACTGCAAACCCTTTGATTTATGAAGTGTCTGAACAGTTACATAGTCTCTTGAAAAAACAGGTACTTTTCCCTGATTATAGTCGCTTTCATCTGAAACTCTGTCAATATGACGTAAAAAACCGCTTAATCCTCCCCTGCCGTCTGCTGATGCAAATTTTTCATAATCCTGAGCATACTTTATAAGCATACGCAGATTTGCACGTTTTTTCTCGCCGTCCTTATATAACTGCATAACTGACATAAAATCAGTGTTATCATAGATTGATGTTATAAGCTCACCTATTGTCATTGTTACGGAATCAAAACGAAAATTTTCCAATGACCTGACAAACTTTCTGCATTTTTCGGCAAGCTGTGGGTCAAAATCCTCAATTTCTCCGTTTACAGCTTCAATAATAACCTGATACATCAGTTTTTTTCTGTCAATTTTCTGGTCTTTCTTATCAATTGCCTTTGTCTTTATATATGCAATCTCCTCAAGACTGAACATATACATCGGCGAAAACATTACAACAGTCAGCGGAACGTCCTGCAAAGGATTCGCTATAACTCGCAGTAAATCAATAAGAATTGCAACTTCCTGCGATTTCAGATAGCCTTGCTCCTCATCTCCTTTTGCGGAAATTCCTCTTTTCTGAAGTGCTTTTACATAAGTATTCATAAAAGCCTTTTTACGAAGAAGTATACAGAAATCAGATGCTTCGCAATCTCTTGTTTCACCTTCATCATCTTTTACAACCTGAACTTTATCTGTAATCATTTGTGCAATCTTATCAGCAATAATTTCTGCTTCAGGACTTTCAATAACTTCGGCTTCATTATCATCATTTTCATCTTTTTCCAATGAATCCGTATTGATAAGCATTATATCAGTAACTCTGCTTTCGGTTTTTGACTTATTATATTTTTTAGCACCAAAATGCAACTGTTCATCTTTCTGACTGTAGTCAATACCACCGCATTTTTCAGTCATGATTTCCTTGAAAATAAAGTTGATAAAGTCAATTGTTTCCTCTGAACTTCTGAAATTCTCATTCAGGAAGATTGACTGATTCTTTGATTTTTCGTTGTCCGAATACGGTTTGGATTTCTGCATAACGTCCTTAAAGTTTTGCGGATTTGCAAGACGGAAACCATAGATTGACTGTTTTATGTCACCAACAAGAAAAACATTATCACCATACATAGAATTTCCGTCGGAATCATACTTGAAATTCTTTGAGATAAGCTTGAAAATCAAATCCTGCTTGTTATTTGAGTCCTGATATTCGTCAATCATGATAACATCATACAAATCTGCTATACGCTTTGCAATCTCTGACTGACAGATGCGTCCGTTTTCATCTTTTTCAATG
>CAMWKY010000233.1 GCA_947174965.1 uncultured Ruminococcus sp.
GTCTGTTTTTATAATTCTTTCTATATTTTTACAGTTTACTTTTATAGGCATATCAATTACCTTCTTCTGCTATCATATATATCGTATCAGGAGCTTTGGTACTCAAAGCATCATATTCACTCTGTGACAAGGTTACTATACTATTTTTATCAATTTTTTCTGCAATCAGGTCATCAGTCTGTGATTTTGTGTAGTAGTCTGATAAATCAGCATTTCCACCACTGTTTTTACCTGCAAGCTGTAATGCCATGTAAATTTCATGAAGATTCATTCAATCACCTCCCCGTTAATGTACCAGTTTCCGTCACCGCCGAGAACAGCAATTTTGCCCTCACTGATGATTAACGCAGTTGAACCCTGATGCAGTATTCTGCCCGATATACCGTCAAGTTCAGGCAGTTCACTTCTTGTTGCAACATCAATCTGCATCACTGATTCCGATTTGTTTTCATTGAAACAGTAAAATTTTTCATTTCTTATTGTTATCATTTTTTTGTTTTCCTCCTTTCATAAGAGGGCAAAAAAACTTCTTTTTTTAATGTAAAAACATTGATTATTGAAAAATGTTCATAAAAAGTTTACATTTCCTGCGTTTCGCACCAGATTCCATTTTCAGAATCGTACTCCAAATAACCGTCTGTACATATAACTTTCTGAACTGTCTGAGGAAAATCAAGCATTTCACCAGCCCAGTAATTATTTTTCTGGATATTTTCCCATTGTTCAAGTGTTCCCTCGTAGTTGATTTCCTGTGCAGAATATGTAAAAGCATATGTTCCTATTTTATTGACAGCAGTCGAAATAGTAACGGATTCAAGATTAGTACAGCCAAAAAATGCCGAATCTCCTATTTCTTCACAATCAGCATGGACAGTTTTCAGACCTGTACAGTTTCCAAAAGTACCAGAACCAGTATTTGCCGAAAATTTCACAGATATTAAGCCCGTACCACTAAACAGCATATCACCAAGATATGTAATTTCATCGGAAATTATCAATTCTTTGATGTTTGTATTATCTAAAAAAGGGGTAACTGTTTCGTCATCGAAAATAATCTGACTTACAAAATCGTAAGTTTTACCTCTGCCGATAAGTTCAGCCAAGCCGTTACCATAAATAACATAATAAATATTATCGCCGATTTTGCCAGCATCAAGAATCTCCTCACCAGAAATAAATCCTACAATACCGAAAAGACTGTCAATCTTGTTCTGCAATTCGTCTGTTTTGGCTATATATTCCTGCATTTCCGTTTCAACTTTTGCCAAATCTTTAACCTGCTGTTTCAGTTCTTGAACTTCTGCTGTTGTATTCTGAAATTCGCTGATAACATCGGTAATACGGCATTTTCCAAGAATACACTTCACATAACCGCAGTTATTTTCATCTTCACGGCAATCATACAAATCTGATTCCGACAATGAAGTTGCGGACGGATTAAGTCGGATATTATAAAGTCTGAGCATTGTTTTCTGTGGAGTATCAGCAAAATCAACTGTTTCAGGGTTGATTGCCGGAGTTCCTGCTGTCACCTCAATATGAATATTGCGGACATCTTCGGAAGTATCGCAGACAATTGAAACTGTCACAAATTTTGGCAGAGATTCGTCCTGATATTCTGACAAATCAATTGTATACGTCGAATCGTTGATAAAATAATGCCCGTTTATCCACGCTTTTCCTGTGCCGATTGTTACAGAAAGTCCGTCTGTACTGAGAGAAAAGCAGTCGCCATAGTTATCCTGAATACCGTTGCTAATCAGACTGCCGAGATAGTCGCAGAAATTTTGACTTGTATACGTGCGGTCAGCTTCACCGCCGATTTCTTTTGCATCAAAAAATCCATAAGAAAAAGCCATTAAAAATCACGCTCCTTTAAAAGTTGGCGTAAGTGAGTGACCGTTTTTGTCGAAACTTTCAATCATGCCAACAAGCTGTATTTTCGGCTGTATCAAGCCAAAACGCTGATGCTCAACCGTTACATAGTCACCTAAAAAATAGTCTTTGTTATACTGATACTGCTGGCTGTTAACAGCAATAGTACTCTCACTTTTTTCTGTGACTGGCACAAGTTTTTCTGCTCCTCTTTGCTTTAAAATCGCTATATACTCATTAATTGGAATTTCCGTTGTCTCACCATTTATCTGTACTTCACTGGATAAATCTCTTGCATCAACACTTATCTCGTAACGTTCCAGGAATTGTGGTATTTTATCACCATTATAAAATATTGTACGCTTACGCTCTGCACCCTCGCCACTTCCATGAATATATGCAAAGTTGCAATGTTTTGAGTAATCCAAAGTGTACTCAAACGACAGAAGATTGTTGTATAAATCAGAAAAAATAATATGTGGATTTTCATTCTGCAAAACACTTCTGTCCGTACCCTCCGACAAGTCAAAAATCAGCGAAAAACCGCCGTTTTCTTCACTTTGTAGACGGATATTGGCAGTACCACCAATTGTTTCACAGATTGTGTAAATCCATTCCATCAGATTAACATAGCTGATTTGCAGATGTGTCGTGTTTTCCCAGCATTTTCCACTTATTTCGCCAAGTTTCAGTCCCGGAATCATACGAACAAGACCTTCACCACGCATCATACAGTTAGTAGAAACGGCTTCACGTACAATTGTAGCATATGTTCTTTCTGATATAGAAACCAGTGCTGGATAGATGATTCTGCGTTCCAGCAGACACATCAGGAAACGTCCTGAAATCGTGAGATAATCGCCATTTTCGGTATCTGCATTAAGTTGTATTTTCTCAATAATTCCGTAGTGCTGTTTATCATCAGAACGCCCGATAATTCTTCCCGTTCTGAAAATACTGAGATTTTGCGGAGTTGCAGCAATGTAAATCTCAAAACTTCCACATGAATAATATTCAATGTCCCACAAAAAACTTGAAAAACTGTCGCATATCGCCACAAGATTTACTGAAATACCGCCGATTTCTGCGGTCATGTCATAAATTTCAATCTGCATTTTTCACACTCCTAAGTATGCATTTCTGTGTATCAGACGAACTTTCAGACTTTTACCGCCATAAAAATCAAATTTATTTTCGCCCTCACGCAATGTCAGCCACGTTGAACCTGAAACAAGTCTGTTGATAATATTTTCGGTCATTCCGTTACGCTCCAGAGTGACCGTTTTTCCTCCTGTTTTCGTAGTGATTGTAACAATGTCACCGTCCAAAATATCGCCCGAAATCTGTATATATTCTCCTGTATCGGCATTTGTGAGTATCGGATTTGAAGCAGTACCCGAAAAAATAATTGTAAACCCTATTGCATCGCCGTCGTTTTGAATTGTAATTGTGTTATGTATGTTGTACACACCAATCAGGAATGACTTGCCACTGTCGGGGAAAGGAAAATGAAAAGCTCCTTTTATTGGTGAATATTCGGCAGTCTGAATCCGTGTATCGTACCAATAAATATCAGGACATATAATAGAAATCTGACCGTTTATCAACTGCTGAAAATTATTGATTTCGCACGTCTCAACATATCCCTCAGTGTACACATCAATATTCGGTGTACGGTAGTAAACCTTGATATATCGGGAAGTTCTCACTACTTTATACAGTGCGTGTCGTCGTTTTTCAATATCAATTCCACGCATTTCAAAGCTTATTACAACATTGCGTTTCTCGATAAAGGCATTATTGAGATATGAGCCGTTCATGCCTGCATAAGTTGATGTACTGATTGTAGCATTCGGAGGATTAAGCCCCTCGATTTTTGAGGTCATATATCGGTTGGCAGTGGAGGAAAAGTTCAGTTTTTCGCCTTTTTCGTTCTCTAAAATCAATGAAAATTTCACGGAATCACACCCCCAGTGCATTCTTTGTCTGCCTGTAGATTTCCAGCCGTGACAATGATTTCGGGCTGTTATTAGTCTGATTCACCGTACGGCTGTTGTCGGTCTGATAATAGTTGTTGACTGTTCCAGAAGTACCGCCATTTATCATAGTACCTGAAATGCCGTCAAAACTGTATGCAAGATTTGAGTTCAGTGTAAGTTTCATAGCCTCCGCAACACCATTTACAGCATTTTCAATGTACTTTTTATTTTTATTGAT
>CAMWKY010000234.1 GCA_947174965.1 uncultured Ruminococcus sp.
GAATTATATAAACTGACGTAATTTTTCGGGCATAATATTACATACTGTATATATAGTCTGATTTCCATATCAGATAAAAGCAGTGTGTATTATTAATTAAATACGGTCAGTATATATTTATAATTTGACATTTTTCTGACAATATGATATAATTATAAATGTATCATAAAGCGGATACGGAAAGGAACAAAGAGAAAGATGAAAATGAAAAAATTTGCTGTTGTCTTATTGACAGTTGCAATGTCATTGACGGCAGTATCATGTGGAGACGAAAAAGAAAGTTCATTAAGTGACTCACAAGCTGAATCATCAGTTGCTGAAACTACAGAAACTGAAACAACTACAGAAGCAGAAGAAACTACTGCTGAAAATACGGAAACAACAACTACTGAAAGCGAAAATCAGGACGAAGAAAATCCGCTCGGCAAAACAGCAGATATAAATGACTATATAAAATCAACATCTGTAAACCCTCCGCTCTGGAAAGTTACAGACCCCGAAACAAGCAACTCTATCTATCTTCTTGGCACTATTCATATGCTCCCTGAAAGTGTATCAGAATATCCCGATACTCTTATGGAAATATACAGCAATTGTGATTCAATTGCAGTTGAATATGATGTAACAGCCCTTACAGAAGATGCATCTGCTCAAATGGAATACTTGCAAGGCATGATATATAGTGACAATACTACAATAAAAGACCATATTTCAGAAGAAACTTACAGCAAGGCTAAGGGTTATTTTGAAAGTTTAGGTGCATATTCAGAAATGCTTGACCAATATACAGCAGGCTATTGGATAAATCAGCTTTCGTCTGTAATGTATCTCCGACTTAAAAATATGAACTATGAAGGTACTGACACATACTTTATCAACAAGGCTAAAGAGGATGGAAAAGACGTTATAAGCATTGAGGAATTGTCTGTTCAGACAAATGCACTGAACGCATTTTCAGATGATTATGCAGATTATAATATATCTGAAATGGTTGACAGCATGAATGAAATTGAAGATTTTGCGCAGACATATTCAGAAATGTATGACCTCTGGGCTTCAGGTGACGGAGAAATTTCTGTTGATATGGACACGGATATTGACGAAATCCCCGATGACTTAATGGACGACCATGCAGAATATGTTCAGGTTGTTATTACTGACCGCAACAAGAATATGGCTGAAAAGGCATCTGAAATAATAAAGGAAAACAAAAACTGTCTCTTTATGGTTGGCTCTGCTCATTATGCAGGTGAAAACGGTGTTGACAATCTTCTTGAAGAAATGGGTTATACAGTAGAAAAAATCGCATAAAAAACAGGCTGTAGTTATTGATACTACAGCTTTTTTCTGATATGATTATTCTGTCCGTGAGTGACGTACAAGCGTATTTACCAAAAAAACATATCCAAAATCATTTTTTTCTGCATTTCTGTCAATTGATTTTTGCGGAAAACAGGGATATAATAAATATTGATATAAAAATAACAATATAAGGCAGGTAATATATACTATGGGAAATAAAGCGGTAAAATTTGGCGGAAGTTCACTTGCAGACGCTAATCAGTTCAGAAAAGTGCATGATATAATAAAATCAGACCCGAAAAGAAAATATGTTGTACCGTCTGCACCGGGCAAGCGTTTTTCAGATGATATAAAAATCACTGATATGCTTTATAAGTGCTGTGAATCGGCAGGAAGCGGACTTGATTTTTCAGAGGATTTCCAGAAAATCAAGGACAGATATAATGGTATCATTGCGGATTTAGGAATCAATATGAGCCTTGATGATGAATTTGATACAATCGTAAAGGAACTTAAATCACGTCCCGCAAAAGACTATGCCGGAAGTCGTGGAGAGTATCTCAACGGAAAAATTCTTGCAAAGTATCTTGACTATAATTTTGTTGACGCATCAGACGTTATAATCTTCGATACAAAGGGTACACTCCTGCTTGACGAGACAGTGAAAGCAGTACGCCAGAAACTCAAAAATCTTGAAAATGCTGTCATTCCAGGATTTTACGGCAGAACTACAGAGGGCGTAATAAAAACATTCTCTCGTGGCGGTTCAGATGTTACAGGCGCAATTATTGCAAATGCTGTAAATGCTGAAATATACGAGAACTGGACAGACGTTTCAGGCTTTCTTGTTGCCGACCCACGAATAGTTGAAAACCCTGATGTAATCGAAACAATAACATATCGTGAACTCCGTGAGCTTGCGTATATGGGTGCTTCTGTACTCCATGAGGACGCTATTTTCCCTGTACGTTCAGCAGGAATCCCGATAAATATCCGAAACACAAACCGCCCCGAAGATGCAGGTACTATGATTGTATCAAATGATTACGATTTCAGCAGGGAAAGTTTAGGACACACAATAACAGGCATTGCAGGCAAAAAAGGATTCAGCACAATCAATATTGAAAAAGCCATGATGAATAATGAAATAGGCTTCGGCATGAAAGTACTGAATATCCTCTATAATAATGGCATCTCATTTGAGCATATGCCGTCAGGTATCGACACAATGAGCATTACTGTTGACAGTTCAAAGTTAGCACCTGTAAGAGATAAAGTACTTGCTGAAATACGCAGAGAAGTAAACCCCGACCACGTTGATATTGAGGACGGTATTGCAATTCTTGCTGTAGTCGGCAGACGTATGAAAAATACAAGAGGTACTGTTGCAAGAGTATTCGCATCAATGGCGCACGCAAGAATCAATGTAAAGCTTATTGACCAAGGCTCAAGCGAACTTAACGTAATAATCGGCGTAAGCGAAAACGACCTTGCAGAAGCTATCCGCCGTATCTATGATATGTTTATCAATTCAGAAAGCTGATGCAAAAAAATATCCTGCTCCACGATTTTCGGAGCAGGAATTTTTTGTTATTACTTATTCAATGTGCCGTGTGAGAGTGATTTGAGATAAGCATTGATAAATCCGTCAATATCGCCGTCCATAACAGCCTGAATGTTGCCGTTTTCAAAGCCTGTGCGTGTATCTTTTACAAGTGTATATGGCATGAATACATATGAACGAATCTGCGAACCCCACGCAATTTCACGCTGAACGCCCTTGATGTCCTCAATTTTTTCGAGATGTTCTCTTTCCTTGATTTCAACAAGCTTTGAGCGGAGCATCTTCATAGCATAGTCCTTGTTCTGAAACTGACTTCTCTGTGTCTGACACGATACAACAATACCAGTCGGCTTGTGGATAAGACGTACAGCGGAACTTGTCTTGTTTACTTTCTGTCCGCCTGCACCTGATGAACGATACACTTCCATTTCAATATCTTCGTCACGGATTTCAACTTCAATTGAGTCGTCGATTTCGGGCATAACTTCAAGTGCAGCGAATGAAGTATGTCGTCTGCCTGCTGAATCAAACGGAGATACTCTGACAAGACGGTGAACACCTGATTCTGACTTCATATAACCGTATGCGTTTTCGCCCTCAATAAGAATAGATGCGGACTTCATACCTGCTTCGTCACCGTCAAGGTAGTCTATCAGAGTTACTTTGTAGTTGTGGCGTTCTGCCCACATATTGTACATTCTGTAGAGCATTTCAGCCCAGTCCTGCGCTTCTGTACCGCCTGCACCTGCATGGAATGTAAGAATAGCATTTGAGTTGTCGTATTCACCAGTAAGGAGCGTGGACAGCTTTTCTTCCTCCAGTTTGGATTTGAAAACTTCTGCTTCATGCTTTATCTCATCTACAGAACTTTCGTCCCCTTCTTCAATCGAAAGCTCAATAAGTGTTATAGCATCTTCCAGCTCATCATTAAGCTTGTTGAAACGTTCTATTTTTCGTTCAAGAGACTTTGTTTCCTGCAAAACTTTCTGCGAGTTTTCCAAATCGTCCCAGAAACCCTCTTTCAGTGTTTCGGCATTGAGAACTTCAATACGTTCTTTTGCGCCTTTGATGTTGAGAACGTCGGCAAGTTCATTCATTTCTTTTCGGTAGCCGACAAGTTCCAGTCTTAATTCGTCAAGAATAATCATAAAAATCCTCCATATTTAATATTAATTATCAGCATCTTATTTATTATATCACATTTTTTTGATTACTGCAATGG
>CAMWKY010000235.1 GCA_947174965.1 uncultured Ruminococcus sp.
GTTAAAAGCTATGGAATATATGATAAGGGCTTTATAGTTGGAGAATTATATGAATGGTATGAAAATGGAGCTATAAAGAAAATAATAAATCGTTATCAGAATGATTTCCATTACAAATACATTGAATATGACGAAAACGGAAAAGTAATCAAAAAAGGTGAGGTTTGATCCATGTTGGATATAAACGAAATGCAGGAAAACTTTTTGAAACAGCAAAATGAGCTGAGAACTCAAATCGAGACTGTTGACAAATTTAATACCTTAGAGTTAAAGCTTATAGCAGGTGTTGACCTTGCTTACTGGAAACAGGGCGAGGAAGAGTATGCAGTTTGTTGTATCGTTGTTATTGATTTCAACTCACATACTGTCATTGAGAAAAAACATTACAGAGGAAAAATTGAAGTTCCATATATGCCAGGATTTCTTGCATTTCGTGAACTTCCGCTTGTACTTGAAACAGTTAAGCTTCTCGAAAATCAGCCTGATATCTATATGTTTGACGGCAACGGATATCTTCACCCACGAAATATGGGTATCGCAACTCATGCTTCATTTTATTTGAATAAACCGACTATAGGAGTTGCGAAAACATATTTTCGTGTAGATAAAAAGACCGATTATATCGAACCTTATAAAACAGCAGGTAGTTTTACAGATATTATCATAAATGAGGAAGTTTATGGTAGAGTTTTACGTACTTATGATAATGTTAAACCTGTGTTTGTTTCGATTGGAAATAATATTTCTCTTGACACAGCGGCGAAAATTACAATGAGTTTAGTAGAAAAGGAAAGCCATATTCCTATTCCTACGAGATTTGCTGATTTGGAAACTCATATTGAGAGAAACAATCTTATCGGCAAAAGCATTTTATGAGCGAGTATAGACTTTAAAAGTGGTGTGGAAAAATGAACAATAATCAAAACCAATTCGGAAACAAAAGACTTGCCAAGCTTGTTTTAGAAAACACTGCATTCAACAACTGCCGTTCTGATATGTCAGACATTAGCTTTGAGATTGGAAAAAGCAGCTATAGTGTTAAAATATTTTTGGCAATAGTACTTTTTGCTGTCGTTTTTGGCGGACGTATTCTTCTTAGACGGCATGCAGGAAATCCGAATTATAGTATGTCAGCTACGGACATAGCATTTTGGGCTTTTATTGGTTTCATATTTATATGTACGGTCGTTTACGCGATCATACATAGTAAAAAGCCGAATATTTCCGTATCAGGAAAAACGGTATTTTACAATGGAAATTGCTGGAACAGCGATGAGATCTCATGTGTTAAGTGCAGCAAGTGGTTTGAATATATAGAGGTCTATTCTGGTGGCAAAAAGATAATAGCTTTTCCTTGGGAAAAGGATAATTCGGAACTTTTCATTGCGTGGACTAAGAAATGCGGAATACTATTTGAGGATAACCGTATAAATTTAGGAAAATGAAATTGAAAAAATTCATGTATGTGCCAGTGATTTATTTTGTAATTTTAAGAGCGAGCGGAAACTCGCTCTTATTTTTAATTTACAGTCACAAAAATCAAAAAACATGAGGTGAATAAAAGATGCTAAGAATAGGGATAGCAGACGATGAAAGAGCAGAAGTAGTAAAGCTGAGCCGATATGTAAAAGAGTTCATGGAGAAAAATGGACTGAATGTAAAAATAGACGAATATGAAGACGGAATAAAGCTTGAAGACAGATCCGCATTGTACGACCTTGTGTTTCTTGATATAGATATGCCTGAAATGAACGGAATAGAGCTTGCGCAAAAAATCAGATTGACTAACAGAAAGCTTAGAATTGTGTATGTAACAAACTATAAAAATTATTACAAAGCAGCGTTTACGGTTCATGCATATGAATACCTGGAAAAGCCTGTAATCCGGGAAAAGATCAACGAGATACTTACTGAGTTTCTCAAAGAAAAGAGAGATGAGAAACATTTAACGATTCTGAAGTTAACGGACGGTACAAATTATTTTGCTGATATTTCGGATATATGCTATTTTGAATATGATGGAAACAGAAAAGTTAGGGTGCATATGTACAATAAAAAATGCATACATATTTCAACGACATTAAAGGCATTGAAAAAGGAATATGGTAAATATGGATTTGCTTCACCGCATCAGTCATATCTTGCAAATCTTGCGAGAGTGGAGTGCTTTGATATAAGAAACAGGCTGTTGATTTTTGATAATGGAACTAATGTAGAAGTTGCCGAAAAGAAAACAAGAGAATTTCAGGCAATACTGGCTGAATATTTTCATGAAAGACTGGAGGATAAATGAAATGGTATCAATTATAATGAATACAGTATCAATTATGATACTATTCCTTTTTGCAGACAAAATATATCCACATTATTATTCGCAGAAAAAAGTGAGGTTCAAATATGAAAAATTTTTGATTATAGCAGTGGCATCAATACTGCTTGCGGTACTGCATGAGCATGAAATGGATATAATAAATTATGTTTTAGTTGTAGCAACAGTCAATGTATATAATAAATTTTTTTACAAAACGGAAGGATATATGTATATTTTATTTAATGTTTCTGCACTGCTGTTCATGCTGCTGGCTGAATTCGTATCGGTAATAATGATACCCCTCTTGACGCACGAAACAATAAATGAATATCTTGAAGAAGGAAATCTGATAATCAGCTATCTGATAAACTGGTTTGTAATGTTTGCAATTTTTGAACCTGGATATATGATTCTGAAAAGAAAGAATGAGAAGCTGCCAAGCATAACTTTATCTGAAATAGTGGCATATATACTGCTGTTTGTATTTGAGGTGATAATGATTGGTTACACAACAAAGCTTGCATCGGATGAAAAAACGACAACAGTGCTGATATTGACATTGTGCGGATATACATTCATAAATTTGCTTGTAGCCTATCTGATATTTAAAACCGCCAAAAACGGGGAAATAAAATATGAGAACGAACTTTTGCAGCAGCAGTCAATGACGCAAATGATGCTGTATAAGGATTTGCTTGAAAAATATGATGAATCGCAAAGAACGGCACACGATTTCAAAAGACATCTCAAAACTTTATTGGGACTTATCAGCAATGAGGACAGAGCAAGGAAATATCTTGCAGAATTCATGGAAGAAACCGAAAAAATGAAACCTCAGTTCAAGAGCAGAAATGCAATTTTAGATGTCATAATAAATCATAAAATACTTCAGGCAGAACTGAAAGAAATAGAGTTTACAGTCGATTACTCTGATGTTGATATGGGTTTCATATCCGATATGGATATAACAATAATGCTTGCAAATGCTCTTGACAACTCATATGAAGCGGTTGAGGCGATTGAAAAGAACAGAAGGCAAGTCAAACTGATAATTACAAGAATGTCGGATTTTCTGCTTATCAACATTTCAAACAGTTATAATAATGTAGAGCAGAAACCGGATGGAAAATTTTTGACAACGAAGAAAAATCACTCAGGTCTTGGACTGAAAAATGTTCAAAAAGCGGTTGAAAAATATGATGGAATATACAAGGCGGAGGTAGTTGAAGATAAATTCAAGGTTAAAATTACAATACCAATACCAACTTCTGGTGAGCGTTCTGTGTAAAAACAGGACGCTTTTTGTCGTTTAGTGCGCCTTATCGGCGATTAGTGCGTAGATGTTGACAAGCGTATGAACGTTTTGTATAATAGTTGCAAGCATAACTTATTTCACAATATGCTAACATTAATGTGAAGGAGGAAAAACTAATGAAAATCAAAGAAATGATTTGTCGTGTTGTCGGTAAGGCAGCCAACAAAACAGCTAAGGATTCTGCTAACCAGACATGCCTTTGGTGGCTTTATCAGCCAAAGGTTCCGTCTAAGGTTCAGAAACTGAAGAAGTTCTGATTGCAATAATGAAGTTGTTTCAGAACGGATTGTACAGACTCGCTGAAAAACATTTTCCTAATGAAGATCCTGAAATTATGGAATATGGTCTTTATGTACTTATCAGTAAAATAATTTTTATTGCAGCTATCATCATTATTGGAATTATTTTTGGCGAGCTTATGCCAATTTTATTGTTTACTTTATTCTATACACCGT
>CAMWKY010000236.1 GCA_947174965.1 uncultured Ruminococcus sp.
AAAATTACTTGAAAAAGGGTTTTGCTGCACTTGCTTCATGTGTTCTTATGGCTTCTGCTATGCCGTTAGTACCTATGAGCAATATATTTGCTGCTGAAAACCTTTTTACAAACGGAGAGTTCAACAACGGCACAACAGACTGGGGTACATACAAAGAAAGCGGCGGTGCTTGTACACTTACAACAGAAAACGGCAAACTTGCACTTAAAGTTACAAATCAGGGTACACTTAACTATGCTGTTCAGATGTGCTATGACCAGCCTGTCGCACTTTATAAAAACGGTGTATATCGTCTCTCATATGAAATCTCATCTACTGTTCCACGCTTTGTAGAATCCATGATTCAGCAGAACGGCGGTACATATCAGGCTTATACATGGAAAGGAATCGATGTTACAACAGAGCCACAGAAAGTTGAATATGAGTTTGAAATGGAAGCTGATACAGACATCATGACAAAATTCTGTTTCAACTGCGGACTTCAGGAAAAAGAAGACGGCGGTCCTGTTGGTGAACATACAATCTATCTTGACAATGTTGTACTTGAACTTATTGACGACAGCAAGGTAGACTATAATGCAAATGCTCCGTATGCTCCTCCGATTATTACCAATCAGATTGGCTACAGACCTGATGCAAAGAAATTTGCTGTAATCAGAAACGCTGATGCTGTAAATACAAATGAATTTTCTGTTGTAAATGCTGATACAAAGGAAGTAGCTTATCATGGTGTTGTTTCATCAAATATCAATAATAGTCAGGCTGATGAAATGAACTATGTAGCTGATTTTTCAGAGCTTAAAACTCCTGGAAAATACTATGTTTCATACGGCGGACTTGATAATTCATATACATTTGAAATCGGTGAAAATGTTTATAATAATCTTCTTGATGCAAGTGTGAAAATGCTTTATCTCCAGCGTTGCGGAACAGAAGTTAAAGACGACAAGTTCGGTCACGCTTCATGCCACGATACAATGGCTACAATCTATCATAAAGACGAAAAAATTGATGTAAACGGCGGCTGGCACGATGCTGGCGACTACGGAAGATATATAGTTCCTGCTGCGAAGGCTGTTGCAGACCTTATGTATGCTTATCTTGCAAATCCGTCCGATTACAGCGATAATATCGGTATTCCGGAAAGCGGAAACGGTACTGCTGACGTTCTTGACGAAGTACGTTACGAACTTGAATGGATGCTCAAGATGCAGAGCAAGTCAACAGGCGGTGTATATCACAAGGTTTCATGTGATACATTCCCGGGATATGTAATGCCTGAAAAAGAAACAAAGCCACTTATCGTAATGCCTGAAACAGTTACTTCATCTGCTGATTTTGCCGCATCTATGGCACTTGCTTATGAAGTTTACAAGGATATTGATGCAAACTTTGCAAACACTTGTCTTGAAGCTGCTAAAAAGGCTTATGAATGGGCAAAGGCTAATCCCGACAAGCTTTATCTTGCAAATCCTGATGATATTGTAACAGGTGCATACGAAGATAAGACAGCAGCAGATGAAATGTACTGGGCAGCTGCACAGCTTTACCGTGCAACAGGTGAAAAATCTTACATGGACGGAGTTTCAGTAAAGACAGGTCTTGACTGGGCAACAGTAGGCGACTATGGAAATATTGCAATCCTCACAATGAAAGATATTGACAAAAATTCAGATATTTACACAAATGCTCTTTCTGCTGTAACGAAACAGGCAGATACTTTAGCCAGTGCATCTTCTGCTAACCCATATGGCTCATCACTTACAAAGTACAACTGGGGCAGTAACATGACAATTGCAAATGCTGGTATTATCCTCAATCTTGCATATAAGCTTACAGGTGAAGCAAAGTATCTTGATGCTTCAACAGCACAGCTTGACTATCTTCTTGGCTCGAATCCTCTTGGTACAAGTTTTGTAACGGGATATGG
Source organism: uncultured Ruminococcus sp. (assembly GCA_947174965.1). GTDB lineage: Bacteria > Bacillota > Clostridia > Oscillospirales > Ruminococcaceae > Ruminococcus. Next base: position 1,931 of record CAMWKY010000236.1, read on the forward strand.
TACAGTTGCACCTGAAAATCCGCACCACCGTCCGTCAATGGCAGTCGGTTCAGCAATGCCGGGTATGCTTGTAGGCGGTGTAAATCAGGGACTTGAAGACCCTGCTGCAAAGGCATACTGCAAAAAGTCTGCACCTGCAAAGTGCTGGGTTGACAATTCAGAGAGCTACTCAACAAATGAAATCACAATCTACTGGAACTCACCTCTTACATATCTCATTACACTTACAGGTGATACTTCTGCAAATAATAATCAGGGTACAACAAATCCGACTAACCCGACAAATCCATCAAATCCAAGCGGTAATGTACGCTATGGTGATGCAAACTGCGACAATGAAGTAAATATAGCTGATGCTACTGCAATCGTTCAGGCTCTTGGAAACAAGGATAAATATGAACTTTCTGCACAAGGCAAAATAAATGCTGACTGCTATAATGTTGGTGATGGCGTAACTGGTCTTGATGCTCTTGCACTTCAGATGCTTGAAGCAAAGATGATAGACTCTCTCCCTGTTGGTGAACTTCCAGGTATTAATAATGAAAATAATCAGCAGACAACTACAACACAGCAGACCACAACGGAAGCAACAACTACAACAACTACTGTTGCAGATAATGGCAACACAAACAACGGCATCAAGGATTATGGTACACCTATGAATGCTAATGCTACAGCAGTTGAAGATTTCAGAGATGGCAGTTCAAAGTTATTCTTTGCTTCTGACGGCTGGACAAATGGAGCTTGCTTTGATTGTGGCTGGTATGAGCAGAACACATCTCTCGACAACAATATGCTTAGCCTTACAATTGACAAAGACTACACCGGAAAGTATAACTATTCAGGTGCAGAGTACAGAACACATGAGCATTACGGCTATGGCTACTATGAAACATCTATGCAGGCTATAAAGAATGACGGTGTTGTTTCATCATTCTTTACATATACAGGTGAATCAGAGCAGAATCCTTGGGACGAGATTGATATTGAGATTCTCGGCAAAGATACAACAAAGGTACAGCTTAACTACTATACAAACGGTGTAGGCAATCATGAGTTTATGTATGACCTCGGCTTTGATGCTTCAGAAGGATTCCATACATACGGTTTTGACTGGCAGGCTGATTATATTGCATGGTATGTTGACGGCAAGGAAGTTTACAGAGCAACATCAAATATTCCAAGCACTCCCGGCAGAATCATGATGAATACATGGCCTGGAATTACTGTTGATGAATGGCTCAAGCCTTTCAACGGCAACACTCCTCTCACTGCACACTATCAGTGGGTAACATTCGACGAAAAGAAATAAAATAGATTTTTGTGCATCTCTCTTAAAAGAAAATGCTCCTGAAATGTAGGGGGCATTTTTCTTTTTTTGTGGACAATTTACTTTTGTTATGGTATAATTATTATAAAAGAAACTGTTCAGGAGGATTTTTTATGAAAAACAGTATGGCTCTGCATCTTTTCAAAAACAGGGAGGAGGGCTTTAAATATGCACCTTTCGACCGTGAAATTGCCTTTTATGAGAGTATCTGTTCGGGAAATATGGAACTTGTGAAAATGTTCATGTCTCCTTTATGCTGTGAGGGGTGCGGAACTTTGAGCAGAAACTACTTGCAGAATCTTAAATACCATTTCACTATAACAACAGCACTTATAGCAAGATTTTGTATAAACAGTGGCATGACACCGCAGGAAGCATACAGTTTAAGTGATATATATATAATGAAAGCTGATGAATGTACAAAAGAAAGTGAAATCAGAAGTGTTCATTTAAAGATGATTGAGGATTACACGCACAAAATGCGTTACGTGAGGACGGAGAACATATATTCCAAAAGAATTGTATGTGCCATAGACTATATAAGCGAACATCTGCACAGCAGAATAAAGATTGAAGATACAGCGGAATATCTTAAAATAAACCCTGCTTATCTTTCAAGAGCTTTCAAGGCGGAAACGGGAATGACTTTTACAGATTATGTCAACCGCAAAAAAATTGAAGAATCATCAGGACTTCTCAGATATTCAGAATACACAGACCTTGAAATAAGTAATCTGCTTTGTTTCAGTTCGCAGAGTTATTTTATCAAGATTTTCAAGAAATATATAGGTGTAACGCCGAATGAGTATAA